>NZ_CP183770.1:3460000-3690071 GCF_048568905.1 Sphingomonas sp. HT-1
GGTGGTTTGGATCGGCAATCTGCTCGGCAGCGCCGCGCTGGCGGCGGCGTTCGTCGCTGCGGGTGGCGCCGAGGGTGTCGACGGCGGCGTCGCGGCGGCGGCGGTGCGAGTCGCGACCGAGAAGGTCGGCAAGGGAGCGGGCGCGCTGCTTCTCTCCGGCATGCTGGCGAACATGTTGGTGTGCCTGGCCGTGTGGGGCGCGATGACCGCGACGTCGGTGTCGTCCAAGGTTTTGGCGATCGTCGGACCGGTGACGTTGTTCGTGGCAGCCGGTTTCGAACATTCGATCGCCAATCAGTCGCTGCTGCCGATCGGATGGCTGGTTCAGTCGGGCGATGCGGTCGGCGGTGCGGGGATCGCGTATAATCTTGCCCTGAGTACGGTCGGCAACATTGCGGGCGGCGCCGTGGTCGCACTTGGGCTGGGCTTTGGCCAGGGGAAACTCGGCGCCGAGCACGGCCGATCTTGACTCTTCGGGTGAAATCGGGTTCAGGGCGCGCTTCCTCGACGGAGGACGGCAGGGGGCTGCAGCCGTAATGCAGCCTGGCTCGGGGTACCTGAAACGGCCCTCTGACGAACGAAAGGATTGAATTATGCGCCATCGCGTAGGCGGTCGTAAGCTGCAGCGTACCTCGGCTCACCGTATTGCTCTGTTCCGCAACATGAGCGCAGCGCTCATCAAGCATGAGCAGATCACCACCACCGTCGCCAAGGCGAAGGAGCTTCGCCCGTACGTGGAGAAGCTGATCACCCTCGCCAAGAAGGGTGGCCTGTCCAACCGTCGTCTCGCGCATGCGCGGCTGATGGACGACGCCCAGCTGGTGAAGCTGTTCGACGTGCTGGCAGCGCGCTACGCCGATCGCAACGGCGGCTACACCCGCATCATCAAGGCCGGCATCCGCGCCTCGGACGCGTCGCCGATGGCGATCATCGAGTTCGTCGATCGTGATGTCTCCGCCAAGGGTCAGGACTCGGGCCCGGTGATGAGCGACGAGGATTTCGACGAAGCCGCCTGATCGGCTCCGTCTGAAAAGCTGCAAGAAGGGCGGTCGCGCGAGCGGCCGCCCTTTTCGTTTGCGTGCCCGCAAATCCCCTCTTGCCGTCTGCTTCGTAAACGTTATGATCCATAACAATAACGAAGAGGACGGAGAGGTTCATGTCCCACAACGACGTTTCGCTGCTGGTCGGTGGTGCGCCGCTCGCTACGGCACGCCAGTTTGAGCGCCGCAACCCGGTAACCGGCGAACTCGCCACCCGTGCCGCTGCGGCGACTCCCGAAGATGCTCTGGCGGCAGTCGCGGCCGCCCAGGCAGCCTTCCCCGCCTGGTCCGCGCAGGGGCCGAATGCCCGCCGCGCACTGCTGACGAAGGCCGCCGCCGCGATGGAAGCCCGCGCCGACGCGTTCGTCTCGGCGATGATGACGGAAATCGGCGCTACCGAGGGCTGGGCGCGCTTCAACCTGATGCTTGCCGCCTCCATGGTTCGGGAGGCTGCGGGTCTCACCACTCAGATCAGCGGCGAAGTCATTCCCAGCGATAAGCCGGGCTGTATCGCGATGGCGGTGCGCGAGCCGGCAGGCGTGGTGCTTTCGATGGCGCCGTGGAACGCGCCGATCATTCTGGCGACCCGCGCAATCGCGGTGCCGCTCGCCTGCGGCAACACGGTGGTGCTCAAGGCCAGCGAGCAATGTCCGCGCACCCATGCCCTGATCGTCGAGGCGTTCGTGGAAGCGGGCTTTGGCGGCGGGATTGTCAACCTCGTCACCAACGCGCCGGAAGATGCGGGTGAGGTGGTCGGCGCGATGATCGACGCGCCGGCGGTGCGCCGGGTGAACTTCACCGGATCCACGGGCGTAGGCCGTATCATCGCGGTGCGCTGCGCACAGAATCTGAAGCCGGTGGTGCTCGAACTCGGCGGCAAGGCCCCGTTGATCGTGCTGGAGGATGCCGATCTCGGCGAGGCGGTGAAGGCCGCCGCGTTCGGCGCCTTCATGAACCAGGGCCAGATCTGCATGTCGACGGAGCGGATCATCGTCGTCGATGCCGTGGCGGATGCGTTTGTCGAGAAATTCCGGGCCAAAGTTGCCACCATGGCTGTGGGCGATCCGCGCGAGGGCAAGACGCCCCTCGGCGCCGTGGTCGACACCAAGACGGTTACGCATGTCCGCAGCCTGATCGACGATGCGGTGGCGCAGGGGGCGGCGCTGGTGAATGGCGGCGAAGCCGATGGCGTGCTGATGCCCGCGCATGTCGTCGACAAGGTGACACCGGCGATGAAGCTGTTCCGCGACGAGAGCTTCGGCCCCGTGGTGGGCGTCATCCGCGCCCGCGACGAGGCGCATGCGGTCGAACTCGCCAACGATACCGAATATGGTCTGTCCGCCTCGGTGTTCACCCGCGACGCGGCGCGTGGCCTGCGCGTGGCGCGGCAGATCCAGTCCGGCATCTGCCATGTCAACGGCCCGACCGTTCATGACGAGGCGCAGATGCCTTTCGGCGGCGTCAAGGCATCGGGCTATGGCAAGTTCGGCGGCAAGGCGGGGATCGAGAGCTTCACCGAATTGCGCTGGATCACGCTGGAAACTCAGCCCGGCCATTTCCCAATCTGATTGCAACACCCTGGCCGCGCCGGGGTGCGCGGCTCCCCCACGGAGACCTTGAAACGATGACCGATCCAATCCAAGCCGCCACTGTCGCATACGACGTCGCCGACGGCATCGCCTGGGTGCGCTTCAACCGTCCCGACAAGCGCAACTGCATGTCCCCCCGGCTCAATCGCCGGATGGCGGAAGTGCTCGACGAACTGGAATATTGCGACGATGTCGGCGTGCTGGTGCTGAGCGGTGAGGGCACCGCCTGGTCCGCCGGCATGGACCTGAAGGAGTATTTCCGCGAGAACGAGGCCAAGGGACTGGGCGCTACACGCGGGGCGCAGCGGGAGGCATACACCTGGTGGCGCCGCCTGCGCTGGTACCACAAGCCGACGATCGCGATGGTCAATGGCTGGTGCTTCGGCGGCGGCTATGGTCCGCTGTTCGCGTGCGACCTCGCCTTCGCGGCGGAAGATGCGCAGTTCGGCCTTTCGGAAATCAACTGGGGCATCCTGCCCGGCGGCGGTGCATCGAAGGTGATCGCCGAGCTCACAGGTTTCCGCAACGCCATGTACCACGCCATGATGGGCGAGAACATCAGCGGCAAGAAGGCCGCCGAATGGGGGCTGGTCAACGAAGCGGTGCCGCTCGATGGCCTCAAGGCGCGAGTGGAGGATGTGGCCAAGGTGCTGCTCGCCAAGAACCCGGTTGCGCTGAAGGCGACCAAGGATGCGATTCGCCGCGTGCGCGAGATGACGTATGACAATGCCGAGGATTATCTGATCCGCGCGCAGGAAGCAGCCAACAGCTTCGACAATGAAGGCCGCAAGGAAGGCATCAAGCAGTTCATCGACGACAAGACGTACAAGCCGGGCCTCGGCGCGTACGACAAGTCGAAGCAGAACGCTTGAACTGGGGGGCACCGATGACCGTCGACACCCTTGCTCCGCCCCAGGCCGCCGCTGGTCTCGCGCTCGACCGGCTATTGCGGCCGAGATCGGTGGTGATCGTGGGCGCTTCGGACAAGCCGGGGGCGCTCGGCGCCTCGGTGCTCGCCAACCTGGAACGCAACGGCTTTGGCGGGGACATTCACCTGATCAATCCGAAGCGCGAGACGATCGGCGGGCGGCCCTGCCTGCCGTCGGTCGGAGCGCTGCCGGAGGGCGTCGACGCCGCCGTGCTCGCGATTCCGCGGGCGGGCGTCGTCGATACGATCCGGGCGCTCGCCGCGCGCAAGGTGGGCGCGGCGATCGTCTTTTCCGCGGGCTTTGCAGAGGGTGGGGAGCAGGGACTGGCGGATCAGCGTGAGATCGCCCGCATCGCCGCCGAAGCGGGAATGGTCATCGAAGGGCCGAACTGCCTGGGTCTGGTCAATTATGTCGAGCGGGTGCCGCTGACCTTTGTCGAAACTCTGGTGCCCGAACGTGGGCCCGGTGCGGGGGTGGGCATCGTTTCGCAGAGCGGGGCGATGGCAGCGGTGCTGGCGACGATGCTGCTCAGCCGCGATCTGCCGGTCACGTTGTCGGTCTCGACGGGGAACGAAGCAGCGAGCGGCGTCGAGGACTATGTCGATTACTGCGTGAGCGATCCGAATACGCAGGTGGTTGCGATGATCGTCGAGCAGTTTCGCAAGCCGCAGCGGTTTCTCGATGCCGCGCGCAAGGCGCGGGCCGCGGGCAAGCTCGTCGTGCTGCTGCATCCCGGCAAGAGCAGCGCCGCGCGCGAATCCGCCGCGACGCATACCGGCGCGATGGCCGGCGACTATCAGCTGATGCGGGTGATGGTGGAGCGCGCCGGCGTGGTCTTTGCCGAGACGCTGGAGGAACTGGGCGACATCACCGAAATCGCCGCGCGCTGCCCGGCGCTGCCCGGCGGCGGCACCGCGGTACTCGGCGAGTCAGGTGCGTTTAAGGCGCTGACGCTGGATCTGTGCGAAGAACTCGAAGTGGCGCTGCCGGCGCTCGACGATGGCAACGCGCCGCTGCTGCGGGCGGCGATGCCCGACTTTGTCGGCGTCAGCAACCCGCTCGACATCACCGCGCAGGGGCTGGTCGAGCCTGACATGTACTATCGCCTGCTCAAGGCGCTGGGCGCGGACGATCGCTTCGGCTGCATCGTTGCCGGCATCATCCTAACCGATGCGGCAACGGCGGCCATCAAGCTGCCGCCGATCCTGCGCGCGGTGGAAGAAGCGGCGCTGACCACGCCGCTGATTTTCGCGGGACTGGACGAAGGCGCGCCGCTGGGGGCGGAATATACCGCGCGGCTGCGAGCGGCGGGAGTGCCGTGCTTCGCGTCGACCGAGCGGGTGTTTCGGGCAATCGCCCGGCTTTCGCGGCACGCGGCGCGCGACTTCTCCACCTGCGACGCCGCGCCGCTTGCGTGCGAGGGTCTGCCACTCGGCGGGGTGGTGCCGGAATACCGCGCCAAGGCGGTGCTGGCACCACTTGGCCTGCCTTTCCCGAAAGGCGGCTTTGCCCGCACCGCGGAAGAGGCGGTGCAGATCGCCGGCGAGATAGGTTATCCGGTGGTGCTGAAGGCGCAATCGCCCGAGCTCAGCCACAAAAGCGATGCCGGCGGCGTGGTGCTGAATTTGGCTGACGAAGCGGAGCTGCGCGCCGGGTGGCGCAAGTTGCACGGCGATGTGAGCCGATATCGAGCGGACCTGACGCTGGACGGCGTGCTGGTCGAGGGCATGGGAAAGCGCGGGGTAGAACTGATCGTCGGCGCAAAGCGCGATCCCGAATGGGGGCCGGTGATCCTTGCGGGGTTCGGCGGGGTGACCGCGGAGATCCTTCAGGACGTCCGCCTGCTGCCGTGCGACCTCACCCCCGCGGCGATTGAGGGCGAACTGCATCAGCTGAAGAGCGCAGCGATCCTGCGGGGCTGGCGCGGCGCACCCGCGCTGGACGTGCCGGCCGTCGCGGCGCTGATCGCGCGCCTGGCGCAGGTACTGATTGCCGAACCTTCGATCCGCGAGGTGGATCTCAATCCGGTGGTGGTGCACCCTGCCGGCGAAGGGGTGGTGGCGCTCGACGCGCTGATGCTCACCGCCTGACGAACGACAAGCGGGCGGAAAGCCCCGAAGGAGAGGTTGAAGATGGCGGAGTCGTCCGAAATTCTGCGGCGGCTCGACGAGGCGCCGCTGAGCCGCACGCAAATGCTGGGCATTCTGCTCTGCCTGCTGCTCAACGCGCTCGACGGGTTCGATGTGCTGGCGATCAGCTTCGCCTCGCCGGGGATCGCGGCGGAATGGGGCATCGATCGCGCGGCGCTGGGGCTGGTGCTGTCGATGGAACTGATCGGCATGGCGGTCGGCTCGGTCGTGCTGGGGGGCTATGCCGACCGTGTCGGGCGGAGGCCGGCGATCTTGCTATGCCTCGCGATCATGGCTGCCGGCATGCTGGCCGCGACCTTCGCTCGCAATGTCGAGATGCTGTCCGGCTTCCGCCTGTTCACAGGGCTAGGCATCGGCGGCATGCTTGCTTGCACCAACGCGATGGCGGCGGAACTCGCCAACGCCCGCACCCGCAGCTTGGCGGTGGGGCTGATGGCGTCGGGCTATCCGATCGGCGCGATCGTCGGTGGATCGATTGCGGCGAAGCTGCTGGTCGGCGGGGACTGGCGGCACGTCTTCCTTTTCGGCGCGGGCATCACGGCGCTGTTCCTGCCGCTTGCCTGGTGGTTGCTCCCCGAATCGGTCCGCTATCTGTTCCAGCGCCGGCCGGCGAACGCGCTCGCCCGTGCCAACCGCTTGCTGGTGCGGATGGGGCAGGGTGCGATTGCGGCGCTGCCAGCGCGGGCGGAGTCCGGCACCAAACTGCCGCTCGCGCAATTGTTCGCCGCGCCGCTTGCCCGCACGACGATCCTGCTGACCCTCGCCTATTTCTGCCATATCATGACCTTCTACTTCATCATCAAATGGGTGCCCAAGATCGTCGTCGACATGGGCTATCCCGCATCGCAGGCGGCGGGTGTGCTGGTTTGGGCCAATGTCGGAGGGCTGGCCGGTGCGGTGCTGCTGAGCGTGCTCAGCTGGCGCGTGCCGTTGCGCGCTCTGCTGGTGATCGCGCTGGTCGCCGCGACGACGATGGTGGCGCTGTTCGGGCAGGGACAGCAGGATCTGACGGGGCTGGCGCTGATCGCCGCCATCGCAGGCTTCTTCACCAATGCCGGGGTGGTGGGGATGTACGCGCTGATCGCCCAGAGCTTTCCCACCGAGGCGCGCGGGCTAGGTACCGGCTTCGTGATCGGGGTTGGGCGCGGCGGCGCGGCCTTGGGCCCGATCGTCGCCGGCCTTCTGTTCGCGATGAACCTTGGCTTGCCGTTGGTGGCGCTGGCGATGGCGGGCGGATCGCTGATCGCGGCGGCGGCGCTGCTGGCACTCCGGCGGGGATAGCCGCGCGGCGGCCTCCACGATAGGCTGGTGCGATGCAGATCGACGAAGCGCGCGCGGCGGATCGGAACGAAGTGGTGGTGCTGTGGCAGGCCGCCGCCCTTACCCGCCCGTGGAACGACCCGACGGCTGATTTCGACCGTGCGGTGCAGGGGGCAAGCTCTGTTATCCTCCTGCTCCGCAGCCACGGAACCCTGCTCGGCACGGTGATGGTGGGCGAGGACGGGCATCGCGGCTGGGTCTATTATCTCGCTGTGGCAGAAGCGGCACGCGGACACGGCCATGGCCGCTCCCTTATGGCCGCCGCCGAATCATGGCTCCGCGCGCGCGGGTGCCCCAAGCTGCAACTGATGGTGCGTGAGGACAATGATGCGGCGATCGGTTTCTATCGTGCGCTGGGTCTGTCGCCGCAGCCGGTTGTGACGCTCGGCCGTTTCCTCCACTAGGACGACCATGACGATTGCACTGTATGGCATCAAGAACTGCGACACGATGAAGAAGGCGCGAGCCTGGCTGGATGCCAACGGCGTCGCCTATGCGTTCCATGACTATAAGGCGGAAGGCGTGGATCCGGCGCGGCTTGCCCGCTGGATCGCGCTGGAGGGCTGGGAGTCGCTGCTCAACCGCGCTGGCACGACCTTCCGAAACCTCTCCGATGCCGATAAGGTCGATCTGGATGCGGCCAAGGCCAGTGCGCTGATGATCGCGCAGCCATCCATGATCAAGCGGCCGGTGTTGGAAATCCCCGGCGGCCTGCTGATCGGTTTCGCGCCGGAACGCTATGCACGCGCGCTGCTTTGAGCTGAAAGTGGCCGGATAAACTGGATAAACCTCTGGAATTTTCCTAGGTTAACCACATTACACCCATACTATAATGGGGTCGCATGGCGTCTTACATTCGACAACGACCTGCCTACTGGTTCCAGGCCACCGCAACTTTGCTGTTCCTGTGGGGTGTGCTTGGATGTATCGCCTTCTATTGGCACGCCAGCTTCGATCCTGCGCAACCATCGGATGTCGGTGTATGGGAACGCGCCTATCATCGCGCGCTGCCGGGATGGTTCGCCTATGACTATGCGATTGCCGTGGGCGCCGCGCTGCTGGGCTCCATCGCGATGCTGCGGCGATCACGATCAGCCAATATCCTCTATGTGCTTTCGCTGGCCGCGGTGGTCGTTCAGTTCGGCTATGTCTTTGTCTTCACGCCGTTGTTGGCGGTGAAAGGCGTCGCTACCGCGGTGTTCCCGCTGTTTATCCTGGGAGTCGGCATCTTCCAGATCTGGCTGGCGGGGCTGGCGACGCGGCGGGGTTGGATCCTGTAGCGGCCATTGCCGTTCGCGGTTCGCAGTCCTAGACCGCCTGCATGTCGCACCTCACCCTCGATACCGCCACCAGCCGCGCCAATCCCACGCCCGCTCCGATGAAGCGCGTCACGGTGCCGGCGATCCGCAAGCGCAAGGGCGGCGAGCCGCTGGTGATGCTGACCGCCTATACTGTCCGCATGGCGCAGCTGATGGATGCGCATTGCGACATGCTGCTGGTGGGCGACAGCTTGGGGCAGGTGATCTACGGCCTGCCTTCGACTGTGCCGGTGACGCTGGAGCTGATGGCGGCGCACGGGGCGGCGGTGGTGCGCGGCAGCTATCACGCGCTTGTGGTGATCGACATGCCGTTCGGCAGCTATGAAGCCTCCCCGCAGCAGGCGTTCGAAAGCGCCGCTCGACTGCTTAAGGAGACCGGCGCTGCGGCGGTGAAGCTGGAAGGCGGCGCGGCGATGGCGCCGACGGTCAGGTTCCTCAACGAGCGCGGCATCCCCGTGATTGGTCATATTGGCCTCACCCCTCAGGCGATCAACGTATTGGGCGGCTATGGTGCGCGAGGCCGCAGCGATGCCGAGCGCGCCAAGCTGGTGGGCGACGCGGTAGCGATGGACGAGGCAGGCGCCTTCGCCATTGTCGTCGAAGGCGTAATCGAACCGATCGCCGTGGAGATCACCCAGAAGGTGCAATGCCCCACCATCGGTATCGGCGCATCCGCGCAGTGCGACGGGCAGGTGCTGGTAGCCGAAGACATGCTGGGTCTGTTTGAGCGGACGCCACGTTTCGTGAAGCGCTACGACGACCTTTCCGGCCGCATTTCCGCCGCGGTTGAAACCTATGCCGAAGAAGTACGGTCCCGGGCCTTTCCGGGACCGGATCAGGTCTATGCGCCGCGGGACTGACGGAGTAGGGCGATTTGCGTTCACGGCACGCGGCGCTAAGGTCCGCGGCCGCACCAGACCCATGGAGTAGATTTTGGCGCTTCCTCCTTCCGGTACCACCGACGAGGCCTTTCTTCGTGAAGTCGACGAGGAATATCGTCGCGACCAGCTGATGCGGGTCGGGCGCCGCTATGGGCTGTGGATCGTCATCGGCGTGGTGTTGGTCCTGATCGCGCTCGCCGGCTGGCTCTATTACGATCATAGCCGTCGCACCGCTGCCGAAGCGCGCGGCGAAGAATATGATGCCGCCTTGCAGCTGGTGGTTGAAAATCAACCCGGCCAGGCAGGCCCCGCGCTCGAGAAGCTCGCGCAGGGCGACGATGGCTATGCCGCGATGGCGCGCTTCACCCAGGCCAATCTGCTGTTCGCGCAGGGGAACAAAGCGGCCGCGGCGGCGAAGTTCGCCAGCGTCGTCAATGATGCCAAGCTGGGCCAGCCCTATCGCGACCTGGCGCTCGTGCGCCAGACCCAGGCCGAATTCGACAGCCTGCAGCCGCAGGCGGTGATCCAGCGCCTCGGCACCTTCTCGAACCCCGATTCGCCGTGGTTCGGCACGGCCGGTGAAATGGTCGCCGCTGCTTATGTGAAATCGGGCAAGCGCGCCGAAGCGGCGAAACTCTATCGCCAGATCAGCGAAGCCGGAGATCGCGTGCCCGCTTCGATTCGCGAGCGCACCGCTGAAGTCGCGAAGACGCTTTCGGTCGCTCCGGCGGCCAGCCAGACCCAGGAAAAGCAAGCTAAATGAAGACCAAGGTTCGCGTAGTTGCGGCGGTAGCGGCGCTCGCGCTGGTAAGCGGTTGCGGCGTTTTCAAGGGCAGCGGCAGCCGCAAGACGCCGGTGCTTGGGGAACGTGTGCCGATCCTCGTCACGGAAAACGACATCAGCGCCGACACGACGCTGGCCAGTGTCGAGGTGCTGCTACCCGAGGCGGCGGTGAACGAAAACTGGGGGCAGCCCGGTGGCAACGCCGCGAAGTCGATGGGCCATCTAGCGCTCCGCGAGTCGCTGTCGCGGGCTTGGTCGGCGCAGGTTGCCAAGCCATCGAAGAAGGAGCGGCTAGCCGCTTCCCCGGTCGTGGAAAACAACAAGCTGTTCGTGATCGACACCGACGGCAATGTCCATGCGCTGGCGGCTGATACCGGTGCGCGGCTGTGGGAAGTGCCGACCGGCAAGGGCAAGGGCAATCGGGGCGCGCTGTTCGGCGGTGGCGTGAGCGTTGAGGGCGATCGCGTGTTCGCCGCCAATGGGCTTGGCGACGTGGTGGCGCTGAACATCGCCGATGGCAGCGAGATCTGGCGCACCCGCCCCGGCGGCCCGCTGCGCGGGGCGCCCACGCTGGCCAACGGCAACGTCTATGTGGTGACGCAGGACAACCAGCTCTTCGCGCTCAGCCAGGAGAAGGGCGAGCTTTCGTGGAGCGCCACCGCCAGCCTGGAATCGCAGGGCGTGTTCGGCGTGGCCGCTCCCGCTTCCGCGCAGGGCACGGTGATTGCCGGCTTCTCTTCGGGCGAGCTCAACGCGTATCGCTACGAGAATGGGCTGTCGCTGTGGGGCGACGTGCTGACGCGCAACACGATGACAACCTCGGTCTCCTCGCTGTCCGACATCGATGCCGAGCCGGTGATCGATCAGGGCCGCGTCTATGCGCTGGGCGAGGGCGGCCGCATGGTCGCGGTCGACATCACCAGTGGATCGACCTTGTGGGAGCAAAGCATCGGCGGGCTTTCCTCGCCTTGGGCGGCGGGCGAATGGCTGTTCGTGGTCACCGATGACGCGCGGCTGCTTTGCCTTGCCCGTAGCAGCGGCAAGCCGCGCTGGATCGTCCAGCTGCAGCGCTACAAGAACGAGAAGAAGGCGAAGAACCCGATCAGTTGGAAGGGCCCGCTGGCGGCTGGTGGGCGGCTGCTGCTCGTCAACAGCCTTGGCGACGTCGTTTCGGTTTCGCCTAAGGACGGCAGCATCCTGTCGAAGATGGAAACCAAGGATTCGGTGACGCTCCCGCCGGTGATCGCCAACAACACCCTGTATCTGCTCGACGACAAAGGCCGCTTGACCGCCTATCGCTGAGCCGACGCCTCCGGCGGAATGCCGGGGGACCAGAACCCATGCGGGGGCCGGGGCTTCATGCTCCGGCCCCCGTCGTATTCGGCGCCGGGCTTTTCGCCGCGTGCCCGTATGAGTAAAGAGATCAGCTATGCCTTTGCCGACCGTCGCCATCATCGGACGCCCCAATGTGGGCAAGTCCACCCTGTTCAACCGCCTGGTCGGCAAGCGGCTCGCGCTGGTGGACGACCAGCCGGGCGTGACGCGGGATCGTCGCGAGGGCGAGGCTTCGTTGCTCGGCCTGGATTTCCGCGTGATCGACACGGCTGGATATGAAGACGAAGATGCGGCGACGCTGCCAGGCCGGATGCGCGCTCAGACCGAGGCTGCGGTGCGCGAGGCGGACGTCTCGTTGTTTCTGGTCGACGCTCGGGCAGGCGTGACGCCGCTCGACGAGGAAATCTCGCGCTGGCTGCGTTCGACCGATCGCCCTGTCGTGCTCGTGGCGAACAAGGCCGAAGGGCGCGCCGGCGAGGCGGGTATCTTGGAGGCGATGGCGCTGGGCCTGGGCGAGCCAATCCCTTTTTCCGCCGAACATGGTGAAGGCGTTGCCGATCTGTTCGAGGCGCTGCTTCCCCATCTCGAGCGCGACGAGGAAGAGGTTGAGGACGAAAACCCCGACAATCCCAACGCGCCGCTGAAGCTGGCGATCGTCGGTCGTCCCAATGCCGGCAAGTCGACCCTGGTCAACCGCCTGCTAGGTGAAGACCGGATGATCACCGGCCCCGAGGCGGGGATCACCCGCGATTCAATAGCGATCGATTGGGAATGGACCGACGCGGACGGCCAGAGACGCCCTGTGCGGCTGATCGACACGGCTGGGCTGCGCAAGCGCGCCCGAGTCGAAGAGAAGCTGGAGAAACTTTCCGTGGCCGATACGCTGCGCTCGATCGACTTCGCCGAAGTGGTCGTGCTGCTGCTCGATGCCACGCGCGGGCTGGAAGTGCAGGACCTGAAGATCGCCGATCGCGTGCTGCAGGAAGGTCGCGCGCTGATCATCGCGCTCAACAAATGGGATGTGGCAGAGAACGCGTCCAGCCTATTCAACGGGGTGAAGGGGGCACTGGACGAGGGATTGGCGCAGGTGAAGGGTGTGCCGCTGCTCACCGTATCGGCTGCGACCGGCAAGGGGCTGGACGTGCTGATTCGGGTGGCGTTCGAAACGCGCGACGCCTGGTCGCGTCGCGTTTCCACCGGCCAGCTGAACCGCTGGTTCGAACGCGCGATTGAAGCCAATCCGCCGCCCGCACCGGGCGGCAAGCGGATCAAGCCGCGCTACGTGACGCAGAACAAGACGCGACCGCCCAGCTTCGTGCTGTTCGGAACGCGGGTCGATCTGCTGCCGACGAGCTATCAACGCTATTTGATCAATGGGTTACGCCGCGAGTTCGACTTCGGCGCGGTGCCGGTGCGGCTCACGCTGCGCGCGCCCAAGAACCCGTTCGACCGCGACAAGAGCTGAACCCGGCTATGGCAGGCCCGGCGCGGTTCGCTGCGCCGGGCCTGCCCTGCGATCAATCGGCTTCCGCAGGTTTGCTGTTGAGCTGAATATAATTTTCCAGACCCATGCGCGCGATCATGTCGAACTGGCGTTCCAGCGTGTCGACATGTTCTTCTTCGCTGGTGAGGATATAGGCGAACAGGTCGCGGCTCACGAAATCGCGCACCGCTTCGCAATGCTGAACAGCATCGCGCAGTACGGCGATGGCTTCCATCTCGAGCGCGAGATCGCCACGCAGGATTTCCTCGACATTTTCGCCGATGCGGAGACGGCCGAGCAGCTGGAAGTTGGGCAGGCCGTTGAGGAACAAGATGCGCTCCGCCAATTTATCGGCGTGCTTCATCTCGTCGATTGATTCGTGACGCTCAAATTCGGCGAGCTTGTGAATGCCCCAATTATCGAGCATTCGATAATGCAACCAGTATTGGTTGATCGCGGTCAGTTCATTCTTGAGGACTTCGTTCAGATACTCAATTACTTTTGCGTCGCCTTGCATCGCGAGAAACTCCTTCCCGGAAGCTTCTAGCGCGAATGGAAAGAGAAAAAAACCTAGGAAATCTGCGGTTTTTTACTTGCGACTGTCACGCAGCCGCACGTTCTTCCGCGATAATGGCTCGCGCGAACGGCACGCACTGGCCGCATTTGGCTTGGCAGCCCAGCGCGCGATAGGCTTGGCATGCACTTTGGGCGCCTTGGCGCGCCGCTTCCCGTACTTCACGTTCACGAAGGGCATTGCACACGCAAACAACCATCGGAAATCCCTCGAATCTCTCGCGCAGCCCGTATAAGGCTACTGCGAGCGACTTGCAAGGCTATTGCGAATGGGTTGCAGCTCTGCTCGTGAGAGGCTGCGCCACAGCCACTCGAACGGGCCGTAGCGAAAATGCCGCAGCCACAAGGGCGACCACAGAAGCAGAAGTGTCCACACGGCAAGCACGACCGGGTAAAGCTGCCAGCGGCTGAGCTTTCCATAGATTCCCGCGCCATAGCCGTAGAACAGCAGCGTGCAGAGAATGCTGGTGGCAAGATAATTGGTGAACGCCATGCGCCCCACCGCCGCCAATCGGGTCGCCAGCGGGCTGCCGGTGCGCATCACAAGCAGGATAAGGCAGATCCAGCCGACGATCATGACCGGGCGCACCAGGCCTGGGAGGGTGACGGCGCCGAGCATCACGGCGAACAGGCTGAACTTCGCGCCGAGCACGAACGCGGCAAGCGCCGCATAGATGGGCAGGGTGATCGCCCAGCACCACAGGAACCAGTGCCGATAGCGCTCGGGGGGCCATGCGCCGGTCAGCAGGCCGCTGCGCAGCGCCGCCATCCCGAACAGCATATAGCCTAACGTCTCCCACCCATAGACCATCAACATCGAGAGCGGGCTGGTGCCATGTTCGGCCACGCGCTGGGACAGGAGTGCGGTGTAGGTGCTGCGGTGGAGGGTAAGTTTATCGGTAATGTGATCGGCCGCGGGCGTGCCGAAGGTCTCGACCAGCGCCTTCAGCGCGCCGGAACCGCCCGGCTGCGTCGAATGCGTGAGATGCCAGGCAGATACGGTAAGATCGCCGAACAGAAAGGTGCTGACCAGCACCAGTACGGTGCCCAGGCCCAACAGTCGCGGCACCGGCAACTTGCGCAGCGGAAAGGCAGCCATGCCCACCAGCGCATAATGGGCGAGGATATCGCCATGCCATACCAGCCAGAGATGGGCGAAGCCGAAGACAAGCAGCCAGCCCATGCGGGCATAATGAACGCGGGCGGGATCGTCCCCCTTGGCCTCCGCCGCATCCGCCACGATCAGCAGCGATGCGCCGAACAGGAAGGAGAACAGGCCGCGCATCCTGCCGTCGAAGAAGAGGAAGTTGATCAGCCAGGCGGCAAGATCGGCCCCGTGCCAGCCGCCATAGGCGCGCGGATTGAAATAGGCGGCGTCGGGCATCGCGAAGCTGACGATGTTCAGCAACAGGATGCCGAGAACGGCTACGCCGCGCACCATGTCGATCGTGGGCAGGCGCTGGAGGACGGGTGTGTTCACGCCTAGGCGTTACAACCAACTGCTGATCTGATCGAGAGGCTTGCGGACGGCCGCCGCCTCCGGGATCGCGGCATCCTCGGCCGGGTGGCCCACCACGATCATCGCGATCGGCCGTTCATGCGCGGGCCGGCGGCAGAGCCGGTTCAAAAATCGCGCCGGCGTCGCGGTGTGGACCAGGCTGGCCAGCCCCGCTTCGTGAAGCGCGGTGAGCAGCAGCCCGCACGCGATGCCGACGCTTTCGGTCACATGCGGGTTGGGAACGCTGTCAGTCCCGTTCCGCGTCACACCGAACACGACGATCACGAAGGGGGCAATTTCCAGATACGGCTTTTCGGCAGTCGTTCCCAAGCCGCGAAGCAGCCCCTGCCATTCACTGCCCCCGATGCCACCATAGAAGTTCCGCTCCTCCTCTTCGACCGCTACACGCAGCGCGGTCTTTGCGCCCGGCGACGAGAGCACGGCGAAGTGCCAAGGCTGACGGTTGGCGCCGCTGGGTGCGGAACCGGCAGCACGCAGCGCGGCTTCGATGGTGGCGCGCGCCACCGGCCGGCCGGAGAAACTGCGGCAGCTGTGGCGGGATGCGATTTGCTTGAAGAACGCTGTCGCACGAGAGGTGCGCTCGTCATCGGTCATTTCACGGGTTTTCGGCCAATGCGGCATGGTGGGGCATAGATCCAAGGGGAAGGCGCGAATCTCGCCCATCCGGCCCCAGATGTCGATCCGGTTCTTCTGCGTACGTGGCTGCTTTCGCTAGGCTATGCCGGCGTCGCCTGGTTGTGCGGGACGAGCTTCACGCCGGTCCAGTCGCTGCCGATCGCGCAGCGATCCTGCTCGACCAGGCCGTGCATCGCCGCTGTCGAGGTCAGCTGCTCCGCGCCGCATTGCGTGCCGCCGCCGGTCGGATGCGAAACCCAGATGAACCCATTGGAGGCGATCAACGGCCGGAGGGCGCCCAGTTCCCGGTCAAGGTGGTGCGCCGTCGGTGCGAACAGATAGGCGGCCTGCAGCCCGTCGCTGGCGCAGCAAAGCTCCTCCACGTCGCTGCGATCGGGAGCGATCGCCTCTCTGATGCTTGGCGGCATATCGTGAAACCACACGCGCATGCCGGGCTTCAGGCCAAGGCGGGCGGCGAGGGGGCTTCCCGGGTAGCGTTCGGACATGGCGGCGCTCCTTACAGCTAGCCTATCCTATCCGCTTCCGCAGCGCCAGCAGCGTTGACCGGAATCAACGCTCGTCGTTTGCGGGGATATTCTGCAAGCGCAGGATCGTGCCGGGATGTGCCGGGCGGATCGAAAGCGTTGCGCCCATGCCCTGCGCCAAGCTGCGGGCAATTCGCAGGCCCAGGCTGTCGGTGCGCGCGACGTCGAAGTCATCGGCTACGCCGAGCCCGTCATCGACGACCGACAGCGACAGCGCCGCGCCCTCAGAACAGATCGAAACCGTGATCGTCCCCTGATCGCGCCCGGCAAAGCCATGCTCGATCGCGTTGGCGACGGCTTCCGCGACGATCAACGCGATCGGAATCGCACGATCGGGCGGCAGCATCAGGCTGGTGGACGATTCGACCCTATGGACCACGCCGGGTTTGCCGCTGCTCTCCGCAAGATCATCCACCAGTCGGCTGATGAAGGCGCCGATCGCCAGCGGCTCGCCACGCGAGCCATATAGCCCGCGCTGGATGCGCCCGATAAGCTGCAGCTGGCTCGCCGCATCACCGATGGCGCGGCGAGCTTCCTCGTCCTGCGTGCTGCGCTGCTGCAGGCTGAGCAGCGCGCCGACCATCTGAAGATTGTTCGAGACGCGGTGCTGCAGTTCCTCGAACAAAATCTCGCTGCGTTCGGCCAGTTCGGCGCTGCGCTCGCGCTCGAGCGACAGGTGGCGATTCGCCCGCTGCATCCAGTGCACGAGCAGAATGTCGACCGTCACCACCCCCACATAAAAGGCCAGCGCGACCGGCGTGCCGCGCTGGAGCCCGAAGCTGCGGAACGGCGGGATGAAGAAATACCAGGCGAGCAGCCCGCAGAGCACCGCCGCCACAATCCCCGGCCCGCGGCCGAACAGGAATGAGGACAGGATAACCGCAGGAAAGAAGGTGAGGTAGGGAAAGCCCGGCGGGAAATGCGGGTCGAGCACCAGGCGGAGCCACCAGGAAGCGATACAAAGCGCGATCGCGATGCCATAGGCAAGACGCCGCCGATCCGCGAGCAACGGCAACCGTTCCAGCGATCGACCGAAAGACGTCATTCCTCGCGCATCTCCCCGGTCTGTGCCGCGCAACGGCGCAGCGCTCTCCTAAATGGAGGCTGCCTGGCATGTTCCTTCCGCCAGAAATAAATCGGACGCAAGCCGTTCATCATCGCCAAACGTAACCGCGCAGCCAGTGCGCGATTCGAGCAACGTGGGACGATGGTGCGGCGCCGGTCAGACGGCGGCTTCGGTTCTCATCAGTGCGGGGAAGAAGCCCTCATGCGCGACGCGCAGATCCTCAAGGCTGACGCAGAAATCGCCTTCCTCCAGCTCGAAGATGATGCGGTTCGCGATGGTGCGGCCGATCGGATCGGCGGCGAGGCCGGCCTTGTCGGCGGCGACCAGGAAGTCGGCCAGCGCCTCGTCCTTCACCGTCACGACGTACAGGCCCTGGTCCTCGCCGAACCAGCTGCCGGCGACGCCGAACGGCTGGGGCTGATCGAGGATCGCGCCTATGTTCGAGGCCAGCGCCATTTCGGCAACGGCAACGGCAAGGCCGCCGTCGGACACGTCATGGCAGGCGGTGATCGCGCCGCCGCAGATCGCCGAGCGGATGAAGGCGCCGGTGCGGCGCTCCATCATCAGGTCGACGGGCGGGGGCGGGCCTTCCTCGCGGCCGCAGATCTCGCGCAGCCAGATCGACTGGCCGAGATGGCCGCCGCGCTCGCCGACCGCGATGATCACGTCGCCGGTGCCCTTGAAGGCGATGGTGCAGTTCCTTTGCCAATCCTTGAGCAGGCCGATCGCGCCGATCGCGGGCGTCGGCAGGATCGCCGAGCCGCCGCCGGTCGCCTTGCTCTCGTTGTAGAGGCTGACATTGCCCGAGACGATCGGGAAGTCGAGCGCGCGGCAGGCGTCGCTCATGCCTTCGAGGCAGCCGACGATCTGGCCCATGATCTCCGGGCGCTGCGGGTTGGCGAAGTTGAGGCAGTTGGTCACCGCCAGCGGGGTCGCGCCCACCGCGGAGAGGTTGCGCCACGCTTCGGCAATCGCCTGCTTACCGCCCTCTACGGGATCCGCGAAGCAATAACGCGGCGTGCAATCGGTGGTGATCGCCAGACCCTTGTCGGTGCCGTGGACGCGGACGACCGCCGCGTCGCCGCCCGGGCGCTGCACGGTGTCGCCGCCGACCATGTGGTCATACTGTTCCCAGATCCAGCGGCGGCTGGCGATGTCCGGCGAGCCCATCAGCTTGAGCAGGTCGGCGGCGGGATCGGTGCATTCCGGCACGTTCTGCAGCTCGGGCTGCTTGGGCGTCGGCACGTGCGGGCGATCGTAGAGCGGTGCGTCGTCGGCCAGCGGGGCGAGCGGGATGTCGCACACCACGTCGCCCTTCCACTTGAGCACCATGCGGCCGGTGTCGGTGACATGGCCGATGACGGCGAAATCGAGCTCCCACTTGCGGAAGATCGCCTCGGCGAAATCCTCGCGGCCGGGCTTGAGCACCATCAGCATGCGCTCCTGGGACTCGGAGAGCATCATCTCATAGGGCGTCATGCCGGTTTCGCGCTGGGGCACGTCGTCCATGATCAGCTCGATGCCGACGCCGCCCTTCGACGCCATTTCGACCGAGGAGGAGGTGAGGCCGGCGGCGCCCATGTCCTGGATCGCGACGATCGCGTCCGAGGCCATCAGCTCGAGGCAGGCTTCGATCAGCAGCTTCTCGGTGAACGGATCGCCGACCTGGACGGTGGGGCGCTTCTCTTCCGAATCCTCGCCGAAATCGGCCGAGGCCATGGTGGCGCCGTGGATGCCGTCGCGGCCGGTCTTGGAGCCGACATAGACGATCGGATTGCCGACGCCCGAGGCGGCCGAATAGAAGATCTTGTCCGTATCGGCGATGCCCACGGTCATCGCGTTGACCAGGATGTTGCCGTCATAGGCCGGGTGGAAGTTCACCTCGCCGCCGACCGTCGGCACGCCGACGCAATTGCCATAGCCGCCGATGCCATGGACGACCCCGGCGATCAGGTGCTTCATCTTGGGATGATCGGGCCGGCCGAAGCGCAGCGCGTTCATGTTGGCGATCGGGCGCGCGCCCATGGTGAACACGTCGCGCAGGATGCCGCCCACGCCGGTCGCCGCACCCTGATAGGGCTCGATGTAGCTCGGGTGGTTGTGGCTCTCCATCTTGAAGATGGCTGCCTGGCCGTCGCCGATGTCGACGACGCCGGCATTCTCGCCGGGGCCGCAGATCACCTGCGGGCCGGTGGTCGGCAGCTTCTTCAGGTGGATGCGGCTGGACTTGTAGCTGCAATGCTCGGACCACATCACCGAGAAGATGCCGAGCTCGGTCAGGTTCGGCTCGCGACCGAGCGCCTTCAGGACGCGGTCATATTCTTCGGGCGACAGGCCGTGCTCGGCCACGATCTCGGGCGTGATCTGGGTCATGGCCGGACCCCTTAGCGGGGTGTTCGCCGCGCGTCACCCCGGCAGTTGCAGCAGAAGAAGCGAAGATGCCATTAACATAGATTGTGCTATCAGGCGGTATGCCCATCCTGCCCCTTTCCGGCTGTGGACTGCGCGCCGACGATCCGCTGGCACCATTGCCGGCGGCGTGGGAGTGCGACCTGCTGACGAATGCATTGCGCTGGTCTCCCGGAGTCTATGACCTGTTCGGATTTCCCCGCGGCCTGGTGGTGACGCGGGGCGAGGCGGTGGCGATGTACACGCCGGAATCGGCGGCGCTGCTGGAGGCGGTGCGAAGCCGAGCGATTGCCGAGGCAAGCAGCTTCACCATCGATGTGACGATCCAACGCCGCGACGGCGCGTTTCGCCGGATGCGGCTGACGGCGGACGTGGAGTGCCGCGATCGCCAGCCGGTGCGGCTCTATGGCACCAAACAGGATGTGACGGACGAATAGGGGCGACTACAGCACTGCCCAGAGCGTCAGCAGCAGCGCGGTCATCACGGCGTTGAGTGCCATGCCGATGCCTGCGAAGGTGCCGCCGAGTTCGGAAACTTGAAAGGCGCGGGCGGTGCCGATGCCATGGGCGGATACGCCGGCCGCAAACCCGCGGACCCGATAGTCCGCGATCCGCAACGCGTTCAGGAGCGGCGTGGCAACCATCGCGCCGAACACGCCGGCGATCAGCACCACCACTGCCGCCAGCGCCGGGATGCCGCCGAGTTGAGTCGCCAGCGCCATCGCGACCGGCGTCGTAACCGAACGCGGCGCGACCGTTGCGAGGATCTGCGCGGTGCCGCCGAACGCCCAGACGATGCCGGTGACGCTAGCGATTGCGGTCAGCGAGCCGGCGAACAGGGCGAGCAACAGGGGGACGGCGACACGGCGGACCAGCGCGCGGTTGCGCCACAGCGGCACCGCCAGCCCCACCGTCGCCGGGCCCAGCAGGAAGCTGAGCATTGCCGTGTGCTTGGCATAGACGGGATAAGGGGTGCGCGTGGCGAGCAGGATCGCGATCAGCACCGGGGTCGCGGTCAGTACCGGATGGCAGAGCGGGTGGCGATTGCTGCGCTTCGACAGGCGGTCGGCGCCTTCGAACACGAGCAGCGTCGTGGTGAGCCACAGGAGCGGTGTGGTCTGAAGAGACTGCCAGAGCACGCTCATGCGCCCGGCTCCATCCTCGCCAGCGCCCAGCGGAAAACGAGCGCGGTCACCACCATGGTCAGCAGCGTCGAGGCGAGGGTCGCAAGGATGATCGCGACGCCGTTCTTCGCCAGCACGGGCCCCTCCTCGATCAGGCCGACGGCGGCGGGTACGAACATCACCGAAAGATGCGCGGTGAGCCAGGCAGAGACCTGCACCAGGGCGGGCCGTTCGCCCGGGCGGAGCAGCAGCCAGCCAAGCAGCAGGAACATGCCGATCACAGCGCCGGGCAGCGGCAGGCCGGAGAGCAGGTGGATCCCCTCGCCGAGCAGCTGGCAGAGGAGCAGGGTGGCGATGGCGGCGATCATGGCGGCGTGCCATGCCATGGCGGCGCGACGTGGTACACTGCGGGATGGGCGCTATTCTGCCGCCTCGTCCAGCGATGCCGGCATCAGATCGGCAAGGTTGGCCTGGATCCACTCGACCAGATCCTCGACCTTGGCGGCAGCGTCGCGCCCGAGCGGGGTCAGGCTGTATTCGACATGCGGGGGCACCACCGGCAGGCTGCGACGCGTGACGAGATGATGTACCTCCAACTGCTGGAGCGTCTGGGCGAGCATGCGTTCGCTCACCCCGTTCACGCGTCGGCGCAACTCGCTGAAGCGGCGGGTACCATCCTGCAGCGCCACCAGCACGAGCAGGCCCCAGCTGCTGGTGATCCGCTTGAGCACGGCGCGCGACGGGCAATCGGGCACGAACACATCGCCGCGATCCATCATCGCGGCCAGCGTGCGGGAGGGGGTGCGAAGCGCCTCGCTCGACATTTTTAATACTTACCTTTGTGTGCGTACTTACGATTCGTAAGTGGGGCGCTAGATCGCAGGCGTCAATCCACAACCGAAAGGAAGACCTGCCATGTTCGCCGTTACCGGAGCCTCGGGCCAGCTGGGCCGCCTCGTGATCGAGTCGCTGCTGGGCAAGGTTGCCCCCGGCCAGATCGTCGCGCTGGTGCGCAATCCCGAAAGCGTCGCCGATTTCGCCGCCAAGGGCGTGACGGTGCGCCCGTTCGACTATGATGCACCGGAAACGCTGCCCTCGAGCCTTGCGGGTGTCACCCGCCTGCTGCTTATCTCGGGCAATGCGATCGGCAGCCGCGTGCCGCAGCACCGCGCGGTGATCGACGCGGCGAAGGCGGCGGGGGTGGCGCTGATCGCCTATACCAGCCTGCTCCGCGCGCAGACCTCGCCGATGCAGATGGCGGTCGAGCACAAGGCGACCGAGGAGCTGCTTGCCGCCAGCGGCGTGCCGCATGCACTGCTGCGCAACGGCTGGTACACCGAGAATTACCTGATGAGCGCCGGCCCCGCGATCGAGCATGGCGTGCTGATCGGCAGCGCGGGCGAGGGGCTGGTCTCGGGTGCGGCGCGGGCGGATTATGCCGAAGCGGCCGCAGTGGTGCTGGCGCGTGGCGAGGCGGGGACGTTCGAGCTGGCCGGCGATAGCGGTTTCACCCACGCCGAACTGGCGGCGGCGCTGGCCGAGGCCTCGGGCAAGCCGGTGGCGTATCAGGACCTGCCGCAGGCGGACTATGCCAAGGCGCTGGAAGGCGCGGGGTTGCCGGGCCCGTTCGCGGCGATCCTCGCGGACAGCGATGCGCGGGTCGCGGACGGCGCCCTGTTCGATGATTCGAAGACGCTGTCCGGGCTGATCGGCCGCCCGACCACGCCGTGGCGCGAGACGATTGTGGCGGGGGTGCGGGGCTGAAAAATTCCTCCCCGTACCGGGGAGGAGCTTTTTACAGGATTTCCCGCACCTTTTCCGGCGGGCGACCCAGCCGCACGCCGCGCTCGGTTACCACCAGCGGGCGTTCGATCAGGATCGGGTTCGCCGCCATCGCGTCGAGGATGGTGTCGTCGTCCGCCCCTTTCAGCGGCTTGGCGGCGCCCTCCGCGATGCGCAGGCCTTCACGGGCGGTCATCCCCGCACGCTTGTACAGCTCCGCCAGCGTCTCGCGGGCCGGCGGGGTCTTCAGATATTCGATCACCTCCACCTCGGCGCCGGCGTCCTTGAGGATCGCCAGCGCCTCGCGCGACTTGGAGCAGCGCGGGTTGTGGTAAATCGTGGCCTTCACGCCGCGGCTGTCTCGTCTTGGCGAGCCAGCCACTCCTCGAGCCACTTGATCGTGTACTCGCCCTTCTGGAACTCGGGATCGTCGAGCAGTGCCTGGTGGAGCGGGATCGTCGTCTTGATGCCGTCGACCACGAACTCCTCGAGCGCGCGCTTCAGTCGCAGGATGCAGCCCTCGCGGGTGCGGCCATAGACGATCAGCTTGGCGATCATCGAATCATAGTAAGGCGGGATCCGGTAGCCCGAATAGATGCCGCTATCGACGCGGACGTGCATGCCGCCCGGCGCGTGGAAGTGGGTGATCGTGCCCGGCGAGGGTGCGAAAGTCCGCGGATCCTCGGCGTTGATGCGGCATTCGATCGCGTGGCCGCGGAACTCCAGATCCTCCTGGCGCACCGACAGGCCATGCCCTTCGGCGACGCGGATCTGTTCGCGGACCAGGTCCATGCCGGTGATCATCTCGGTCACCGGATGCTCGACCTGGAGGCGGGTGTTCATCTCGATGAAGTAGAACTCGCCATTTTCCCACAGGAACTCGATCGTGCCGGCGCCGCGATAGCCCATGTCGGACATCGCCTTAGCGACGATCCCGCCCATGCGCGCGCGCTCTTCCGGCGTGATGACCGGCGACAGCGCCTCTTCGAGCACCTTCTGGTGGCGGCGCTGGAGCGAGCAGTCGCGCTCGCCGAGATGGATCGCGTTGCCGTTGCCGTCGCCGAACACCTGGAATTCGATGTGGCGCGGATTGCCGAGATACTTCTCAAGATAGACGGTGGCATCGCCGAACGCAGCCTTCGCCTCGCTGCCGGCCTGTTGCATCAGCGTTTCGAGCTGGTCCTCGCTGGTGCAGACCTTCATGCCGCGACCACCGCCGCCCGAGGCAGCCTTGATGATCACCGGATAGCCGGCCTTGGCGGCGATCGCCTTGGCTTCTTCCAGATCCGCGATCGGGCCGTCCGAGCCCGGCACCAGCGGCAGGCCGAGCGCGCCGGCGGTGCGCTTCGCCTCGATCTTGTCGCCCATGGTGCGGATATGCTCGGGCTTGGGGCCGACGAAGATCAGCCCGTGCGCCTCGACGATCTCGGCGAACTGGGCGTTCTCCGAAAGGAAGCCATAGCCCGGGTGGATCGCATCCGCGCCCGAGATCTCGGCGGCCGAGATGATGTTCGGGATGTTGAGATAGCTCTCCGCCGCCGACGGCGGGCCGATGCAGATCGCCTCGTCCGCCAGGCGCACATGCATCGCATCGGCATCGGCGGTGGAGTGCACCGCCACCGTCTTGATGCCCATTTCATGGCAGGCGCGGTGGATGCGCAGCGCGATCTCGCCGCGATTGGCGATCAGCAGCTTCTTGATCTCGGGCATGGCCGTTCCGTTACTCGACCACGACGAGCGGCTGGTCGAACTCGACCGGCTGGCCGTTCTCGACCAGGATAGCCTTGACCGTGCCGGCGGTGGGCGCCTGGATCGGGTTCATCACCTTCATCGCCTCGATGATCAGCAGCGTGTCGCCCGCGGCGACCTGCTGGCCAACGGTGACAAAGGTCTTCGCTTCCGGATTGGGCTTCAGATAGGCGGTGCCGACCATCGGCGACTTGACCGCGTTGGCGGCCGGCTGTGGCGCGGCGACGATCTCGGCCGGGGCAGCGGCTGCGGCCGGCGCGGCGGCGAGCATCGGCGCAGGCTGCGCCGCATACTGGACCGGCGCAGACGCCGCCGTCACCTTGCGGGCGACCCGGACGCGGCGTTCGCCGTCTTCGACTTCGATTTCGGTCAGCTGGGTGTCATCGAGCACGGCGGCGAGCTGGCGGACCAGCTCGATGTCGACCATCATTGCACCCGATTTGGATTCTTCGGCCATACGACCCTTCTTTTGAAATTCGGTAAATGAAACGGCGCCCTCTGTCAGAGACGCGCGGCTGCTTCAAGCGCGAGCATATAGGAGTTTGCACCAAACCCGGCCACTGTGCCTTTCGCAGCACGGCCGACGAAGCTCGTGTGGCGGAAGGATTCACGAGCGTGCGGATTGGAGAGGTGCACTTCGATCACCGGCGTTCGGATGCTCTTGATCGCATCGTGTAGCGCGACCGAGGTGTGGGTGTAGCCGCCCGGATTGAGGAGGACGGCGCGGGCGCCATCGGCCTGTGCCTCGTGCAGCCAGTCGATCAGATGGCCCTCGTGGTTCGATTGGCGCATCTCGATCTCCAGGCCAAGCTCGCGGGCGCGGTCCTCCAGCATGCCAGCAATGTCGTCCAGCGTGTCCGACCCATAGATTTCCGGCTCGCGCAGGCCCAGCAAATTCAGGTTGGGACCGTTCAAGACGAAGATCGTATCGGCCAAAGCAGGCGCCTTTCGGTTGCGGGCAGGATGCGGTCCTCCCTATATGAGCCGGCGTCTCCGATCAAATCCAAGGCTCTTCATGCATAGCGACGGCACCGTCTCCATCCGCGTCAACGGCGAACACAAGCGCATCACCGCCGGGCTTACGCTCGCGCAGCTGGCCGAGGAGCTGGGGTTGGTGCCCGAAAAGCTCGCGGTGGAACGCAATCTAGAGGTGGTGCCGCGCTCGACGCTGTCCCAGGTGATCGTCGAAGATGGAGACGAGCTGGAAATCGTGCATTTCGTGGGTGGCGGCGACCATGCCGGCCCGCTGGCGGACGACAGCTGGACGGTGGCGGGCAAGACCTTCCGCTCGCGCCTCATCGTCGGCACCGGCAAGTATAAGGATTTCGAGCAGAACGCGGCCGCCGTGGCCGCCTCGGGCGCCGAGATCGTCACCGTCGCGGTGCGCCGGGTGAACGTGAGCGACCCCAAGGCGCCGATGCTCACCGACTATATCGATCCGAAGAAGATCACCTATCTTCCCAACACCGCGGGCTGCTTCGATGCCGAATCGGCGATCCGAACGCTGCGGCTGGCGCGCGAGGCGGGCGGCTGGGAGCTGGTGAAGCTGGAAGTGCTGGGCGAGGCGCGTACGCTCTACCCGGACATGGTCGAGACGCTGCGCGCGACCGAGGTGCTGGCCAAGGAAGGCTTCAAGCCGATGGTCTACTGCGTCGACGATCCCATCGCCGCCAAGCGGCTGGAGGATGCCGGCGCCGTCGCAATCATGCCGCTCGGCGCACCGATCGGATCGGGCCTCGGCATTCAGAACCAGGTGACGATCCGGCTGATCGTCGAGGGCGCCAAGGTGCCGGTGCTGGTGGATGCCGGCGTCGGCTCGGCATCGGACGCGGCGGTGGCGATGGAGCTGGGCTGCGACGGCGTGCTGATGAATACCGCGATCGCCGAGGCCAAGGACCCGATCCTGATGGCGGCGGCGATGAAGGCGGCGGTGGAGGCCGGGCGGCTTTCCTATCGCGCAGGCCGCATGGCGAAGCGCCGCTATGCCGATCCGTCGAGCCCGCTGGCGGGGCTCATCTGATGCGCGCGGCTGGACTGGCGGTGCTGGCGCTGGTCGCGGTGGCGGGCTGCCATCCCCGGCCGCAGTCCGACCCCGTCGTCAACGAAGGCCCGATCTCGGCCGAGCCGGTGACGCTGACCGCCGCCGACGGGGTGAAGATCGCCGGCGTCTATACCCGCGCAGCAAAGCCCAAGGCGCTGCTCCTGCTGTTCCACCAGGACAAGTCAGGCAAGGACGAATATGCGCTGCTCGCGCCCCAGCTGGCGCAGGCCGGCTATTCCTCGCTGCGAATCGATCAGCGCGCAGGCGGCGATCTGTACGGCGTGAACGAAACGGTGAAGGCGCGCGGCCATTCGGCCAGCTATGCGGAGGCGCAGCAGGACCTCGATGCCGCCTTTGCATGGGCGCAGCAGCAGAAGATGCCGATCGTGCTGTGGGGCAGCAGCTATTCAGCGGCCTTGGTCTTCCCGCTCGCAGCCGCGCATCCCGGCGCAGTGAAGGCGCTGCTCGCCTTTTCGCCTGCGGAGTATCTTGACGACAAGGGTGCGGTGGCGCGCGCAGCGAAGCAGGTCACCGTGCCGATCTTCGTCACTTCCTCCCAGGATGGGCATGAAGTGGATGCCGCGCGGACGATCCTCGCCGCGTCGCCGGCAACCCAGAAGACGCAGTTCGTGCCGAAGCTGGGCGGTGTGCATGGCAGCTCGACACTGTTGCGGACCAAGAACCCGCAAGGCGCGCTGGAAGCATGGCGCGCAACCATGGCGTTTCTCGACGAGGCGACGCGCGGCTGAGCGGGAACCGGTTCAGCCCGATGCACGTTATTTCAGGCAAGTCGCAGGTGTCGTGTTGTGTGGCACCCGACCTTAGCCAGGAGTATCGATCATGGGCGAGCTGACCGACAAGATCAAAGGCAATCTCAATGAGCTGGCCGGCAAGGTGAAGCAGCAGAGCGGCAACCCCGAAACGCGCGACGAAGGCGCGGCGCAGGAAGCCAAGGGCAAGGCCCAGCAGTTCGGCGGCAAGGTGAAGGGCGCCCTCGGCGACGACATCTGAGCCGTTTGAGAGACCGGACATTTGGACGGGTCGTGCCGAAAGGCGCGGCCCGTTCGCGGTTTTGGGGCCTTGAATCCTCGTCCAGCGAAGAGGGGCTGAAGAAGCCGATCAGTCTGGCACGTAGAACGCCCATAGATCGGGCTCGACCTGCGCGGCGGCGAATCGCACCGGGGCCGTTGCCGGGCCGATTTCGCAGATCATGAACGAGAACATGTCGCTGGTATGCAGCGGATGGGGCAGGCGCACCGTCTTCTTGTCGATCCAGCGCCATTCCCGCTGCCAGACCGGCTGACCGTTGATTCGGGCGCGATCCCCCCGCTTGCCGAGATGCGCCGTACGCCACCGATCAACCATCTGCTGTACCATGTGCCCAATGTAAGCAGAGGCGGTTAATGGGTTCCTATCCTTTCAGCGATTCCGCAGCTTCTGGACGGTGGTGGCGGGGCTGATAAATTCGATATCCGTCTTGCAATGCAACAGCTTGAGGCCGGGCCGGGCCAACGCTTCAGCCAGCGCGGGAGCGAAGGCTTCGGTAGTGTCGACGCTGGTGGCCCATCCCCCATAGGCGCGCGCCAGGGCGGCGAAATCGGGATTGTGCAGGGTGGTGCCGGAAAGGCGCGCCGGGAACTCACGCTCCTGGTGCATCCGGATGGTGCCATAGGCGCCGTTATCCACCACGATCACCAGCAGATCGCAGCCATATTGCACGGCGGTGGCCAGTTCCTGGCCATTCATCAGGAAATCGCCGTCACCCGCCAACGCTATGACGCGACGTTCCGGAAAGCGGCGCGCGGCGGCGACGGCGGCGGGCACGCCATAGCCCATCGCACCGGCAGTGGGGGCGAGCTGGCTCGGCTGCGGAGCGTAGTGCCAGTAGCGATGCCACCAGCCCGAGAAGTTGCCCGCGCCGTTGCAGATGATTGTGTCCGCCGGCAGCGCAGTGCGCATGGCGGCAACACATTGGCCCAGGTCCAGCGCCACGCCCTCGCGGGGCTGCGGTGTCGACCATTCCAGCCATTCGGCGTGCGCGGCGGCACCGTCGAAGCGAGGCAAGCCCGCCGCTTCGACCATCGCGGCCGCGGCAACGGCGAATTCGAAAGGCCGGGCGCAGATCGGCAGATCGACGCGATAGACGCGGTGGAACTCGCCGGGATCGGGATGGACATGGACCAGCATCTGGCCCGGATGATCCGGCGTGATCAGGCTGTAGCCATCGGTCGTCGCCTCACCGAGTCGCGCACCGACGACGAGCAGCAGATCCGCCGCCCGGATCCGTTCGACCAGCCTGGGGCTTGGGCCATAGCCGAGGTTCCCCGCCCATATCGGCGAGGTGTTGTCGATCGCATCCTGCCGCCGGAACGCGCAGGCCACTGGGAGGTCGATCGTTTCCGCGAAGCGGGCGAAGTCCTCGGCCGTGTCCGAATCCCAACCGCCGCCGCCCACGATCGCGATCGGTCGCTCGGCGCCGCGCAGCAATTCGAACAGCTGATCGAGGTCGAACGGGTCGGCCGCCTGGATCGGCTCGGCGACGGCGGGGCGATCGACAGCCTCAACGACGTCCAGGAGCATGTCCTCCGGGAGCGCGATCACCACCGGCCCCGGCCGGCCCGAGGTCGCGACGTTCCAGGCGCGTGCCACATATTCGGGGATGCGCCGCGCATCCTCGATACGCGTCGCCCATTTGGCGAGCGGCGCGAACATTGCCGGCAGATCGACTTCCTGAAACCCCTCGCGGTCGCGCATGCCTCGGTCGACATCGCCCACGAACAGCAGCATCGGCTGCGAATCCTGCAGTGCGACATGCACGCCGATGCTGGCATTGGTGGCGCCTGGTCCGCGCGTCACGAAGCACACGCCCGGCCGCCCGGTCATCGCCCCGTCCGCGCAAGCCATGAACGCGGCGCCGCCTTCCTGCCGGCACGTGACGACATCGATGTCGGGCGTGTCGTGCAGCGCATCGAGCACGGCGAGAAAGCTCTCGCCCGGTACCTGGAAGATCCGGTCGCAGCCCTGCGCCACCAGATTGTCGACGAGGATGCGGCCCCCGGTGCGTTTTGCGGTCATGCCGCCATGGTAGGCGCGCGGGGGCCGCCAAGTCGAGCGTTCAGCTTGCCCATTCGGCGGCGAGCTGTTCCGCGCTGCCGGCATAATGGTTGCGATCGACGCCGCCGGCCGCGTCACCGGGAATACCGGGCACCTGCGTAGGACCGTCCGAATATTGCCACAGCCAATAGCTGTTCCAGCTGCGCTGGACGACGGCCGTCCCCGAATATTGCGCCAGCCACAGCCGGTGCGCGCCGAAGAACGGATCGACCTGATTGCCGAGCTGCTCCTTGATCAGGTGCCCCGAATACAACACTGCGCGGCGGCCGAGCTTGTCGTAGATCCGCTCGAGAAATTCGCGGGCGCCGTCCAGCGTCATCTGGTTGTTCGGGCTCGGTTCGTAGTCCAGCGCGATCAGCGTGCGGTCGTCGGGCTTGGCCCAGGCAAGCAGATTCTCCACCTGCGCCGCCGGGGGCAGGGCGGTGCCCCAATGATAGGCGCCCCATAGCAGCCCCGCTTTGGTGGCGGCCGCACGGCGATCGTCGTAGAGTTCGTCGCGGCCGCTGGTGCCGGTCGTCGCCTTGTGGATGATGCCGAGCACGCCGGCCGCGCGCGCTGCAGCGAAATCGGTGACGCTGTTGCGATGGTAGAGATCGACCACCGCCGGAATGCGTGGCAGCCCGGCGGCCGCCACAGGGGCAGCCGGTGCCGGTTGCAACGCGCCGCACCCGCCGCTCCACACGAAGTTCTGCTCGGCGGTGCCGTACCACAGCGCATTGCCCTGCACCGGATCGCCCACCGCCACGCTCGTAACGGCGATGGTGGTGCCTGGCGCCAGCTTGCGAACGACCGGCGCGCTCGTCCGTGGCGCCCCGGAGCGGAGATTGACCAGCGTGGTCGTGCGCACCGTCCCGCTGATCGGCGTCGTACCTGCCCCCGCCATCAGCCGACCGCTCCATCCGCGGCAGTTGCTGGCACGGACGTCGGGGTGGGTGTGCCGTTGCCCTCTTTCGGTGCGAAGCGGGACATAAACCCTTCGATGAAGTCCGCTCCGGCATAGCCGGCGGCGGCAAGCGTGAAGATCTGCTCGGCCGAAATCTGCGCAAGGTTCTGGATCAGCTGCGCCGCGGCGAGCGCTCCCGCGATGAAGCCGATCAGCAGCGACACGATCAGCTGCGATGGCACGATCATCTCCGCCAGCGTGGCGTTCGAGGTCGAAGCCTGATCGTTGAGTTTCTTCATTCCGACGATCACACGAATCGCCTGACCCATGGCCCCGGCAAGCCCGCCGAGCACGAGTAGTTGAATCCAAGCCATTGCCCCCATCTTACCCTCCATCGTTCAGGATTGAAGCCAGTCAAGCCAAGATAATATTGGCACAGAGTGCTTCCAGAGGCGAGTCGGAACTATATCGGGCCGGTGAAACATAAATATAGATGCAGATGGTGTGGTAGGAAATACTATGTCCTATCGTGCAGGGATGTAATGGCTTCGTCTGTTGCAAGGTACGAAAATGGAGCGTGCTGTGCCTGCAGGACGTCCTGTTCCGAACGGCGCGACGGCAGGGTCGCGACGCCCGCGCCAAAGTTGAAAGCCGGTTCAGGTTCGCTTGACCGGGCCGCCCCGCCGGTATTATCGCCGCCGCAATCAGATGGAGGGAATCGTCGATGGACAAGCTCTACCCCAACGCGAACGCAGCGCTGGAAGGGCTGCTGTTCGACGGGATGATGATCTGCGCGGGCGGTTTCGGCCTGTGCGGCATCCCCGAGCGGCTGATCGACGCGATCCAGGCTTCGGGCGTCAAGGATCTCACCATCGCCTCCAACAATGCCGGCATCGACAACGAGGGCCTGGGCAAGCTGCTGCGCAGCCGTCAGGTGAAGAAGATGATCTCTTCGTACGTCGGCGAGAACAAGGAATTCGAGCGGCAGTATCTCTCCGGCGAGCTCGAGGTGGAGTTCTGCCCGCAGGGCACGCTGGCCGAGCGTTGCCGCGCCGGCGGCGCGGGCATCCCCGGCTTCTATACCAAGACCGGCGTCGGCACGAAGGTGGCTGAGGGCAAGGAAGTGAAGGTGTTCGACGGCGAGGAATATATCCTCGAGCGCGGCATTCGCGCCGACATCTCGATCATCAAGGGCTGGAAGGCCGACGAGGCGGGCAACCTGATCTTCCGAAAGACGGCGCGCAACTTCAACCAGCCGATGGCCACCGCCAGCCACCTCTGCATCGCGGAGGTGGAGGAAGTGGTACCGGTCGGCAGCCTCGATCCAGACCAGATCCACCTTCCGGGCATCTATGTGAAGCGGATGATCGTCGGCGCGCCGTACGACAAGAAGATCGAATTCCGCACCGTGCGCTCGCGCGAGGCGGTATGATCCGGGCAGGGCTGCTGCTGGCGGCCGGCTTGGCACTTTCGGGCTGCGTCGTCGACACGACGGTAATGCAGGCGCCGCCTGCACCCGTCGCCGCGCCTGGTGCCGTGCCCGCGGGCATGCAGTATCTCTACGGCTCTGGCGAGGCGGCGGCGCTCAGCGTGCAGGCGTATAACGCGCTGGTGGACAGCGTGCGCACCCGCATGGCCAAGGGTGTCTCCACCTCGGCGGTTCTCGCACCCGGTGCGACGCTGGCTGCACCGCGCTTCGAATCCTGCGGCGACAAGCCCCCGGCAGCGGTGTTCGACGTAGACGAGACGATGGTGCTCAACCTGGGCTATGAAGGCGACGATGCGCAGCGCACCGGCGGCTGGGATTCTGCCCGCTGGGATCGCTGGGAGAAGACCGGCGCCAGCAAGGTCGCGGCAGTGCCGGGCGCGATCGAGGCGGTGCGGGCGCTGCGGGCGATGGGCGTTGCGGTGATCTTCAACACCAATCGCGCCGCCGCAAACGCCGCCGAGACGGAAGCGGCGATCGCCTTTGCCGGCATCGGCCCCGCCAAGCACGGCGAAACGCTGTTTCTGAAGGGCGATGTCGACGGCAAATCCGCCAAGGACGGCCGCCGCGCCGCCATCGCACAGCGATGGTGCGTGGTGGCGATGGGCGGTGATCAGCTGGGCGACTTCACCGATCTGTTCGCACCGCTCCGCCCGCCCGAACGCCGCACTGCCGCCGCCGGACCGGCGATCGGGGCAATGTGGGGCCGCAGCTGGTTCGTGCTGCCCAATCCCGTGTACGGAACCGGGCTCGGTTCCACCTATGACCAAACCTTCCCGCCGGCGACACGCTGGGCGGACCCGCAGGAGAAGCGATAATGGCCTGGACCCGCGACGAAATGGCGGCGCGTGCCGCGCAGGAGCTGCAGGACGGCTTCTACGTCAATCTGGGCATCGGCATTCCTACGCTGGTGGCGAACCACATCCCCGCGGGCGTGGAAGTGACGCTCCAGTCCGAGAACGGCATGCTCGGCATCGGCCCGTTCCCGCTAGAAGGCGACGAGGATCCCGACCTGATCAACGCAGGCAAGCAGACGATCAGCGAACTGCCCAGCTCGGTCTATTTCAGCTCGTCGGACAGCTTCGCGATGATCCGCGGCGGGCATATCGACCTGACCGTGCTCGGCGCAATGGAAGTGAGCCAGGGGGGCGACATCGCCAACTGGATGATCCCCGGCAAGATGATCAAGGGGATGGGCGGGGCAATGGACCTGGTTGCCGGCGTCAAGAAGATCATCGTCGTGATGGAACACAACGCCAAGGACGGCAGCCCCAAATTCATTCCCGAATGCACGCTGCCGCTGACCGGCAAGAACGTGGTGGACATGATCATCACGGATCTCGCCGTGTTCAGCCGTGCCGATCATGCTTCGCCGTTTAGGCTGATCGAGCTGGCACCCGGCGTGACGGCCGAGGAAGTGGCGGCCAAGACCACCGCCAGCTACGACGTAGCACTGGCGACGGCGTGATCCTGCGCCCCCTCCGGACCGATCCGGAGGTGGCGCGTGTCACTATCCAGTGATAGTTAACGCCTTCCTGTGAGTTGGGGGAAGGGAAGGCGTGGACACCGAGGCACCGGCGAAGCGGCCGCGCAACGCGGCGAGCACGCGTGCGACGATCCTGGCGGCCGCCAAGGCGCTGCTGGCGGAGAAGGGGTTCGCCGGTTGGGGGGTGAACGCCATCGCCCGCGCGGCCGGATACGACAAACAGCTGATCTATCGCTATTTCGGCGGCATGGATGGGCTGGCGGAGGCCATTGCCGAGGATGTTTCCACCTGGATGCAATCCGCGCTCGCGCAACCCGATCACCGCACGCCGCCTGCCGACTATGCCGAACTGATGGCGCGGGTCGCGGTGGCGCTGCTTGATGCGCTGCGCAGCGATCCGCTGGCGCAGAAGATCCTGGCTTGGGAACTCTCCGCCTCGTCGAAGCTCGCCACGGCCTTTTCGGAGGCGCGCGGCAAGGCGCTTAGTGCATGGATCGCGCGTGAGCGGGGCACGTTGCAGCGGCCGTCGGGGATCGATGCGCCGATGCTCAACGCACTGCTGATCGCGGCCATCCAGCAACTGGTGCTGTCCGGTGCCGCGAGCGGGCGCTTCCTGGGGCTGGACCTGACGGGGGATGCGGGCTGGGAACGGGTGCGCAGCGGCATCGCAGGGCTGACGCGGGCAATGTACCGCCAGGGCTGACGTTGTTGGCCGCTGCCTACCCCTCCCGCGAGCGGGAGGGGGTGAAAAGGGCGGGCACGCCGCTGGGCGCTTCCTTATGCTCCGACCCGGATCATCGATCCCGGTTGGCCGGCGACCGTCACGCGGAAGCTGAACAGGTCGCCCGAAGTCGGACGGGCGGCCTTGTCCTCGGCGGACAGGTGCTTGTTCGCGGTGGTGGCATACACCGTCTTCAGGTCCGGGCCGCCAAACGCGATCTTGGTGATGGCATCGACGGGGAAGGGGACGGTCTCGACCAACGCGCCCGCCGGCGAATAGCGGCGAACCTCTGAGCCTGCATAGAGGCTCACCCACACATAGCCTTCGCTGTCGACGCAAGGACCATCCGGGAAGCCCTCGCCCTCGGCGATGCGGACGAATTCGCGGCGGTTGACCAGCGCGCCCTCGGCGTCGATGTCGCAGGCATAGACCACCGCCCCCAACGTATCGACATGGTAGAGCGTCTTGCCGTCCGGCGATACCGCAGGGCCGTTGGTGATCGAGACCTTCGGGCTGGAAGGCACACAGCTACCGTCTGCGGCGAGGCGATAGATGGTGCCGGTTGCTGCGCTCTCGCCATCATCCATCGTGCCGAACCACATCCGGCCTTCCGGATCGACGGTGCCGTCGTTCAGCCGGTTGCCGGGCAGATCGGGCTCGGGATCGATCAGCGGGGTAAAGCTGCCATCGGCCGGATCGAACTTGGCGAGACCGGTCTGCAGGCCGGCCACGAAGCCGCCACTGGCGGCCGGGAGCGCAAAGCCCACCTGGGCCGGCGCGTCCCAGCTCTGCTTGTCGCCGGTGGCGGGATCATAGCGGTGGATCTTGTGGCTCTTGATATCGACGAACCACAGCGCGGCGTCGCGCTCCACCCAGACCGGGCCTTCGAGAAGCGGGGCGCTGAGCCCCCACACGCTCTCCGGCGCCGAAACCACCACCTTGTCGGTCATCTTATCTCCAGCCTGCATCCACGAAGAATTCATGGCTCGTTATCAGGCGTGCATCGTCCGATGCAAGGAACAGCGCCGCCGCTGCGATATCATCGGGCACCAGGCGGCCGGGCAGGCACTGCGCCTTGACGATCTCGGCCTCGCCCTCGGGCGTGTACCACTTCATCTGGCGCGGCGTCTTGACGTTGCCGGGGACGATGCAGACCGAGCGGATGCCGTCCGGGCCCAGCTCGCGCGCCAGGCTGCGGGTGAGGCCTTCGATTGCTGCCTTGGCGGTCTGGTAGAGGGTCAACTCCTCGAGTGCCAGGTGCCAGGAGATCGAGCCGAGGTTGATGATCACGCCGGCGCGCTTCGCCTTCATCGCCGGGATCACCGCCTGCGCCATGAAGAACTGGTGGCGCAGGTTCACGTTCATGCGGTTGTCCCAGTACTCCGGGGTCACCTGCTCGATCGTGTGGCGGTCGTCATTCGCGGCGTTGTTCAGCAGTACGTCGAACGCGCCCTCGGCGTCGATCAGCGCCTGAACCTGCGCCTGTGCGGCGCGGATGTCGGTGAGGTCGACCTTGTAGAAGCGCGGCGCGATTGCCGCGCCCGACAGGCTGGCGACCAGCGCCTGCGAGTCCTCCTCGGCGATGTCGAAGAAGGTCACGTCCGCGCCTTGGCGGACGAACCCTTCGACCAGCCCGGCACCGATGCCCGAACCACCCCCGGTGATCAGGACCCGCTTGCCCTTGAGGCTCGGATAGACGGCACGCTCAGCGGCCGGAATCGGGCCCTGCTGGAGATCGGCTTCGGACATGGACTACCTTACGAGTTCGAGAGAAGGCCGCGCGCGGCGAGATTGCGCATCAGGTCGCGGATGCCGAACGTCCAGGGCGCGGCGGCCTTCGACGTGGTGACGCGGTTGACGAGCGTGCCGAGCTTCGGCGTGGAGATGCGGACGATATCGCCCGGCTTGTGCGTGAAGCCGCGGCCGGGATGGTCGCGATCCTGCACGGGCGCGAACAACGTGCCGAGGAACAGCGCGAAGCCGTCCGGATACTGGTGCTCGCTCAGCGTCTGGCGGACGAGTTCGGTGGGATCGCGGCTGATCTCGCTCATCTTGTTCGTGCCCGAAAGGCGATAGCCCTCCGGCCCGTCGATGGTGAGATCGACCACGGCGCTGCGCACATCGTCCATCGTGAAGCTGGCATCGAACAGGCGGATGAAGGGGCCGATCGCGGTGGAGGCGTTGTTGTCTTTTGCCTTGCCGAGCAGCAGCGCGCTGCGGCCCTCGAAGTCGCGCAGATTGACGTCGTTGCCGAGGGTTGCCCCCTTTATGGTGCCGTTGCGGTCGACGACGAGCACCACTTCCGGCTCGGGATTGTTCCAGTCGCTGTCGGAACGGATGCCGATATCGGCGCCCCAACCCATCGCCGAAAGCACCGGCGCCTTGGTGAATACTTCCGCATCCGGGCCGATCGCGACCTCGAGGTACTGCGACCACATGCCGGCATCGATCAGCGCGGCCTTCAGGCTGGCGGCTTCGGGCGTGCCGGGGACAACCGAGCGGATGCCCGAACCGACCTTGGCTTCCAGATCGCCGCGAATCTCGGCAGCCTTGTCGGCATCGCCGCGAGCGCGTTCTTCGATCACCCGCTCGAGCGCGGAAACGGCGAAGGTGACGCCGGCCGCCTTGACGCACTGCAGGTCGACGGGCGCAAGAATCTGCGGCGCCGAATCGGTGCCGAGCGCATCGACGCTGCACAGCACCTCGCCGGTAAGGGTGGCGATATCGTCGCGTTCGAGCAGGTCGGCGACGGTCGGCGCGGTCGCCGATACGTCAATCACGTCCCCGTTGCGGAGGAGAACTGGGCTGGGACCGGCCGGCGTAAGAACACGACCGACCAAGATTGCCTGCGTATGATCGGCAGGCAGCATTGCTGAAGACGCTTCCAAGACCCTCACCCTTAGCTGATTTCAAATTGTGATAGCGCTACCATTGCCGCTCCACGAACGCAAATGTCAAGCGTCGGCATTAGCGCACGCGTTCTAAGTTTCAAATATGAGAGAGGATTTCTTCCACGATTGCTTCCGGAGCCCGCATCGCACCGTTTTCGCTCGCATGGACGATGCGCCACGGGCCCAGAAGATCGGCGGCGACAATCGCCTCGTAATTGCCGCGTACGCGCTGCTGCAGGGCGATATCCGCCTCATATTCGTCGAAGCTGCGATCGGTATAGCTGCGCTGCGCCTTTTGCAGGATCAGTTCGCGGGCGAGATCCCACGGCGTATCCAGATAGAGCGACAGGCGTGGACGAGGCAGGGCGAACTGGCCGATTTCGAGCGCAAGGATCCAGTCCATCAGCGCCCGGCCATCGTCGCCGCCGAGCTTGGCGCCCTGATACGCCATGTTCGACGCGACATAGCGATCGAGCACTACCACGTCATGCTCCGCCTGCGCCTGGAGCAGCGCATCCCGCCATTCGAGTCGATCAAGGGCATAAAGCACGGCGGCCGCCTTGGGGCTGACGGGTACCTCGAGCTCCCCGGCGAGCATCCGGCCGATGGTCACCCCGGCGACGGTTTCGCCATAGCGCGGAAAGCCGAGTACGGTGGCAGTGCGCCCGCGTGCGTTCAGCGCGGCGCACAGCCCGCGCGCCGCCGTATTCTTGCCTACGCCGTCGGCGCCTTCGATCGCGATCAGATCACCCATGGCCGCGCCATAGCATGGCGGCGCGGCTTGTCACGGCTTCAGCCGCATCCGATCAATGGCGCGAGGGGGCGACCGAGGGGGTGCAGAGCAAGGCGCACGGCCCGCGCGGCGCCAGCGCAACGATGGCGGTCAGCGGCGCTTCGCCGCTGGCGTGCGCCATCAGCCAGCCCGCCTGGGCAACGGCCGGGCGCGCGGGAGAGAAGGCGACGCCGGTGCCGTCCGTGATTATCCCGAGCCGGCGCGGCGGAGTTGGCCAGCGCCCGGCGAGATAGGTGAGACACGCGGCGGCCGCATCCTGCAGGATGCCCTCGTCGCTGTCTTCGGGACAGAAGGCTTCGGGCGTGGCCTCGATCTCCGCGATCACGCGAAAGTCGTCGCCCCGCCACCAGATCATCCGCAGCGAGCCGGCATCGTTCTGCTCCAGCCCCAGGAACAGCTTGCTGCCGTCCGGCAGCAGCGGCCGCGCGCAGCGCGCTACTTCTTCCGCCAGTTCGGTAAGCTTGTAATTCGCCCGCGGAAGCAGGTGCTGGGCGGCGAGATCATTGGCACGCGAATCATGGGACATCGAACCGTTCCGGGGAAGAGCTGTTCTTCCATTATAGAACGATCCTGCCCGATGCGGGATCAGTGCAGCGCGGCGCTGCTCGGTGCGGCGGTCGCAGCCAATGAGATGGCTTCCACGGTCTCGCGGGTCGCTTCTGCGGCAACGACGGTGGCGACGCTGGCCGGGTCGATCGCGCGAACGCTGGACAGCAGATTGTGCGGCTGGCTGGGGTCCGGCAGGATCGGCGCTGCGTTGCGTGCAGCGGCCGGCTGGCGGCGCTTGGCGGTGGCGGGAGTGCCATATTCGGCCATGACCGAGAAGCGGGGATCGGCGGCAGCGATTTCGGCGATCACCTTGGCGGCGCGCTTGGTGATCTGGCGGACGCGCTCCTTGGTGACGCCGGTTTCGAGCGACAGATCGTCCAGCGTCGCGGTCTGGAACACGCGGCGGGCGACGATCTCGCGATCACGCTCCAGCTTGGCTTCCAGCTTTTCCAGCTCGACCGGGTCGATGCCATGGGTAGCGTGGCGGAGGCGCGGCCCTTCGCGGCGCAGCGCTGCTTCTTCCCGCTTCGGGCGAGGGCGGCGGCGAAGCTGCTCCATGCCGACCTTGCGGAGATGATCGACATAGGCGTCGATCAGCGAGGCGATCGCGCCATCGGCGAGGTAATCGGAGGCGGCGCTTTCGGTGCGGAACAGCGCATCTTCGTCTTCGATCATCGCTTCGGGCGACAGTTCCTCGCCATCGGCCGAGGTGCCGAGCGCGGTGAGCGAAACGGTGGTGGCTTCGACCTTCTTCGCCGAGGGGCGCTGATCGGTCATCAGACGGAAGCGCAGGCTCTGCAGCTCGCCGCGGATCTGCCAGTTCACGAAGGTGGTGAACTGGGCCTTTTCGGGCTCATAGGCCTGGATGGCGCGGTGCACCGCGATGGCGCAGCACTGCTCGGCATCGTCCCAGTGGGCGGTCAGGCCATATTGGCGGATGAAGTGGCGGATACGGGGTGCGATCAGCTTCAGGATGCGAGCGAAAGCACGATCGATTTCGGCGCGCTGGCGGTTGGTCTGCGTACCGTCCTTGGGCGAATTCTCGATAACGGTGGCAACGGCTGCCTCGAGAGCGATCGTGATCTTCGACATCTAACTTCCCCTGATTCGAGCCGGCGGGTCCGATTGTTTCGGCGCCGTCGACAGGGGCAGATTTGGGCTGAATAACTTAAAACACTGCTAACCCGGGGCTTAGGTAGAATCCCGAAAAGCCATTTCGGTTATTATAGGCGCGACGATTCGCGTGAAGGGACAAGTCATTGAAAAAAATATGGTTAATTCGTCGAAACGACGACCGTTAACGCGCTCGGCGCGCGTGTATCCCCGTGGTTTAAAGGGAGAATTTTTCCGGCTGGATGCGGCGATCGATGAAGCCGAGTAACCATTCGCGGTGCGCACTTTTCGCATCGCCGGCACTGGCAATGCGCTGATCGGCGGCCGCGCCGCCAATCTGGGCGGCCAGCAACTGGCGGGCCCGTGCGGGCGCGATTTCGCCGGCCAGGAAGCGCCGGGCATCCGCCAGCCCCAGATGGTGGCCAAGATAAGCGGCCTTGGCCAAGGTTTCCGAATCGGCGCGTACCTTGAGACCGGCCGATTCGAGCTGGCGCAGATTGCTGCACGCCATGTCGGCGACGCTCATGATCGACGCTTGCGGATCATAGCGAAGCGCCAACACTTCGCCCCGCCGAGCCGGATCGACTTTGCCCGATCCCGTAAGCCAACCGCGTTGTTGCGCTACCTGGTTGAGCCAGGTGCCGGGCTGTTCGGCGAGCGTCTGCCAGGTGCCGCTGAGGAACTGGCCGAGCCCGGCGGCGCTGGAGCGTGGGTTGCGCGACAGCGGATTCCAGCTGCCGTCTCCGCCCTTTGCCGCTTCGGCATCGATGATCGCGGCGATAGCCGATGCGGGGATGCCGCTGCGCGCGCCGGCTTCGGCCAGCGTGGCATGGTATCGGGCGTTCGGGCCTAGCGCGAGCGGCGTGTTGTCGCCGGTCGCGTTGGTTTCGAACGGTGGCGGAGATGGACGCGAACTTGCCGCTGCCGGCGCGGGTGCGGCTCCCAGCGCCTTGGCGATCACGCCGGGTTCGCCTTCGCGATCTTCGCCACCGCGGTGGCAATCGCAGTCGCAGCGGCAGTTGCACTTGCCGCGCGCCGTTTGCGGCACCTGCGTGCCGAGCATTTCGAGCAGCGAATCCATCGACATGCCGGCCCCACCCAGCGGCATTCCGCTCTTGTTCGGATCGCGCTCGCCATCGCCGATCGCCGCCCGCCACAGTCGGTTGGAAAGCTCCGACTGCGCCTGTGCATAGATGACGTTGGCGCGCTGCGCAGGGGTCAGCGCGGCTAGATCGGGTCGCTGAATCATCCGGCCTTCACCAACATGCGCTTGCGCTCGCGCAAGAAGCGCGCCGCCGCGATATCGTCGATTGCCGCCTGTTCGGCGGCTTCCAGCGCACGCGCCTGTTCGTCGCGATAGCGCTCGGCGGCGATTTCGATCGCCCGCAGCCGGCCAAAGGCTTCCAGCGCCTGCGCGCGCAGTTGCACCAGCCGGCCCCGTGCCGCTTCGGCCTCGGCGGCCAGGCGGGCGAGTTCGCGCTTGGCCAGTGCCAGCCAGGCATCCGAATCGAACGGCAACGCATGGGCGAGCACGCGCTCTTCGCGGGTGCGGCCCTGCAGCGCGCTCGCCTCCTCCTCCAGCGACGCGACGCGCTCGACGGCGGCGGCGATCGCCACCTTCACCGCGTCCACTTCGCGCTGCTGCATCCGCAGGGCGGTGTCATAGGGCGTCTTCATGCGGCGAGGCCTACGGTGTGGTCGCCGTCGCTGGCCTGCTCGCCGCTGAGGATCGCCGCGAGTTCGGCGAAGGCGGCATCGGCATGGCCGTGATCGTTCTTGCCCTGGTTGAGCAACGCTTCGATTTGCGGCGCAAGCGCCACGGCACGATCCACTTCGGGCGACGATCCGGCCTTGTAGGCGCCGAGCCGCACCATTTCTTCCATATCGGCATAGGTGGACAGCAGCGTCCGCGCGGCGACCCGCGTGGCGTTCTGCTCGTCGTCCATGCAGTGGGGCAGGGTACGCGATACCGATTTCAGCACGTCGATCGCAGGGTAGCGGCCGCGCTCGGCGATGGCACGACGCATCACGACGTGACCGTCCAGGATGCCGCGCACCGCGTCGGCCACGGGTTCGTTATGGTCGTCGCCGTCCACCAGAACGGTGAACAGGCCGGTAATCATGCCCGATCCTGGCGCACCGGGGCCGGCTCTCTCAAGCAGGCGCGGCAGTTCTGCGAACACGGTGGGGGTATAGCCCTTGGTGGCAGGCGGCTCGCCGGAGGCAAGGCCGATCTCGCGCTGCGCCATGGCAAAGCGCGTGACCGAATCCATCAGGCACAGCACGTTCAGCCCCTGGTCACGGAAATGTTCTGCGATGGCGAGCGTCGTCCAGGCGGCCTGGCGTCGCATCAGCGCGGGTTCGTCGGAAGTAGCGACGACCACCACCGATCGCGCCATGCCCTCCGGGCCCAGATCGTCTTCGATGAATTCCTGCACTTCGCGGCCGCGTTCGCCGATCAGGCCGATCACCGCGACGTCGCATTGGGTCCATCGCGCGAGCATCGAGAGAAGGACGGACTTGCCGACGCCGGAGCCGGCGAACAGGCCCAGCCTCTGGCCACGGCACAACGGCACGAACAGATCCAGCGTGCGCACGCCGGTTTCGATGCGCTCGGCGACGCGGGTACGGCTGGCCGCCGCCGGAGGGGCGGCCTTGATCGGCTGGGGATCGGCACCGCGCGGCAGCGGGCCCAGCCCGTCGACGGGTCGGCCGAGGCCGTCCACCATCCGGCCCAGCCAGCCGGCCGAGGGCCGAACGGTGAACTGGCCAGCCCCCAGCTCGGCGATCGCGCCCAGGCCAACGCCCTGTGGATCGACGAAGGGCAGGCACAGCGCGACACCGCGATCCAGTGCGGTGACTTCGGCTTCCACCTTGCCGGTCGGAGACTGGATTTCGACGCGGCTGCCGATCTGGGCAACACCCGCCAAGCCTTCCACTTCGATCAGTGCGCCGCGCACGGCAACCACGCGCCCGAAGCGACGGTCGGGGACCATCTCTCGGATCGCACGGGCTGCGCTGGCGAGCGTCTGCATCGCGGCTTCGCCTTCAGGCGGCCTGCGGCGCGGAGGAACCCAGCGCGTCTTCGATGGCGATCAGGTCGCGCGCGACGCTGAGCGACTTGTAATAATCGCCTTGCGCAATGTCGTGCGCGAAGCGGATGCAGAGGTCGCGGCCTTCTGCCGTGTCGATCGTGGCGATCAGCAGGCTGAGCAGCTGCACCACGGCGTCGTGGTGCGCGTCGCGCCCGGCCGGATCGATATAGGCGAGCATCGCAGCGAAATAGAGCTGGCGGGCAGCGGTGGTCGCTTCTTCCGGCCGCATCACTTCGCGGCCGCGCAGAATGGAAACCTGGTTTTCGACGGCGATCTGCGTCCGCCCAACCGCGCGCAGCACCGCGCCGTTGACGATCGCTTTCTCGCCGTCGCGGAGCGTGATGCGGAGCATGGCACGGGCCTTTCGATAAGCGTTTCTAAATTTATAGGCGGATCGCGCGCCGGAGCGGTGATGACCCGGCAAATTTTGCCGCCCAAGGCCGTTCAATAGGCAAATTCGCCCTTTGGTTTGGGTCGCTCATTTACCGTTCTACAATGAGGGTGTCGCCGGCGTGGGGATCGCGCGGGCATCCTCAGGAGTGTAGAAGTTGAGCCTCTATTCCGCTCTTTACGCTGGCGTTTCCGGGCTGAGCGCGCAGTCTAGTGCGATGGCCACGGTCGCCGACAACATCACCAACATCAACACGGTGGCCTATAAGGGTGTCGAAGCGCAGTTTCGCACTCTGGTGACGGATGGCCGTACCTCCTCCAACTATTCCGCGGGCGGCGTCGCCGCATCGCCGATCGCGCAGGTGGCGAAGCAGGGCCTGCTCCAGGCTTCCGGCAGCAGCACCGATCTGGCGATCGACGGCGGCGGCTTCTTCATCACCCGCACCGGGCTCAGCTCCACCGATCAGGTGGCCTATACCCGCGCCGGCTCGTTCAAGCCGGACGAGGAAGGCTATCTGCGCAATTCGTCGGGCCTGTACCTGTACGGCTGGCGCCTCGATGCCGAGGGCGCGTTCACCAATACCGGCAACCTGGACGCGCTTTCGCCCGTGCGGTTGAGCGATCTGGTCGGCACGGCGGCGCCCACCACCAAGCTGCAGGCCCGCATCAACCTGCAGTCGGATGCGGCGAACTATGCCGGTACCCTCGTTTACAACCGCACCTTCGATCCTGCAGCGCCCGCTGTCACGCCGGCTCAGGGCAACATGGCCTCCGGCACCATTACGCCGACTTTCTCGCGTTCGTTCACCATCTATGACTCGCAGGGCGGCGGCCACCAGGTCAACATGTCGTTCCTGAAGACGGGCTCCAACGAATGGCAGATGGAAATGTATGCCGTTCCCGCCACCGATATCGAGACGACCGCGGGCGCGGCCGTGACGAACGGCATGCTCCGCAGCGGCACGGTCACCTTCAACGGTGACGGCAGCCTCAACCTCAGCGTTGCTCCGGCCACCTCGGCCGGCTTGTTCGACGATCTCGATTTCGCCGCCCAGGGCATCAAGTGGAGCAACGAAGCGGAATCCGTTCCGATCAAGCTGTCGCTGGGTGAGGACAAGGGCATCAGCGGCCTGACCGCATTTGGCCAGCCTTCGTCGCTCGTCTCGGGCGGCACCGATGGCGGCGTGCTCGGCAACATCGCGTCGGTGGAAGTCTCCAAGAAGGGCGAAGTCAGCGCGATCTTCGACGATGGCTCGACCCGCAAGGTGTTCCAGCTGCCGATCGCGACCTTCCCGAACTCGAACGGCCTTACCCGGATCTCGGGCAATGCCTATGCTGCCAACCGGCAGTCGGGCACGATGACGATGAACCCGCCGGGGGAACTGGGCGCTGGTTCGCTTTCTGCGAACACGCTGGAGGCCTCGACCGTCGACCTCGCCGGCGAGTTCACCAACATGATCCGCTTCCAGCGCGCCTACAGCGCCTCGTCGAAGATCATCACGACCGTCGACGACATGCTGCGCGAAGTCAGCGATCTCAAGCGCTGATCGCTGAAACCGGGGGAATGCCGTCATGGCGTTGAACGACATTCTGGGAACCGCGGTTTCCGGGCTCGCAGCCGCCCAGGCGGGGCTGCGCGCGGTATCGAACAACATCGCCAATGTCGGCGTTGCCGGCTATGCGCGCGAAAAGGTAACGCTCTCCACCGCCGTGGTGGCAGGGCAGATCAGCGGCGTGAAGGTCGGCGAGGCGGAACGCGTCGCCGACCGGTTCCTCGAAGCGACCGTGTATCGCCGGGCCGGCGATGCCGGTCGCGCCGAGGTGACGTCGAGCTATCTCGGCCGCCTGCAGTCGCTGCTGGGCGAACCGGGCGCAAAGTCCGGCCTGCCGGCACGGCTGGACGCGATCAACGCCTCCGCTATCGCCATGACCGGCTCGCAGTCTTCGGCACAGACGGTGGCGGTGTTCACCGGCGATGTCGAAGACGCGCTCGCATCGATGAAGCAGACCACGAACGACGTCGACAGCCTGCGCGCGGATGTCGAATCCGAAGTCGGCTATTCGGTCGATAAGATCAACACGCTGCTCAAGCGGATCCACGACCTGAACGGCACGGTGGCGCAGGCCACCGGCCTTGGCCGCAGCGCCAGCGGCGCGGCCGACCAGCGCATGAACGCGATCGAGGAACTCAGCGGCCTGATTTCCGTCAACGTCCGCGACCAGCCGGACGGCCGCGTCACGATCGAGACGCAGGCGGGGCAGATGCTCCTCGATACGCGGCTGCGCCAGCTCGATTACGCCAATTCGGGCAACGGTACGGGCACGTCGCAGACGACCTATCCCGATATCAACATCAAGTTCGCCAACGCCAATGGCACCATGGGCGCGCTGACCGGCGAAAAGCTGGATTCGGCTGCGGTCGGCGGCAAGCTGGGCGGCCTGCTCGATCTGCGCGACCGCGCGCTGCCCGCCTTCTCGGAACAGATGGGCGTGCTGTTCAACGGTCTCGCCGAAACGCTGAACCGCGTTTCCAACGCCAGCACCACCGTGCCTGCGCCGAAAGACCTGATCGGCCGCCAGACGGGATTGGTCGGCACCGATCGGCTGAACTTCACTGGTTCGGCCACCTTTGCGGTCACCGCGAAGGACGGCAGCATGGTGGCCAAGACGACCATCGACTTCAGCACGCTGAGCCCCAACACCGTCAATCAGATGGTCGCGACCATCAACGCCAATCTGGGGGGGGCCGCGACGGCGAACTTCACGGACGGCGTTCTGACCTTCTCTGCGGCGAACAGCGCGAACGGCGTGGCCATCGCGCAGACCGAGGGCAATCCCAGCGATCGCGCCGGCGTGGGCGTTTCCCAGTTCTTCGGGATGAACGACCTCATTCGCAGCGACAAGAGCAGCCTGGTGCCCAGCGGGTTCGAAGGTACCGATCCGCACGGTTTCACCACCGGAGAAAGCGCGCAGATCATCCTGCGCGACGCTTCGGGCCTGGCGCTGACCAGCTACACGCTGCAGCCGCAAACGGGCGACGATTTCGATGACATCATCACCGAGCTGAACGACAGTCCCCTCGGCCGATTCGGCGCTTTCAGCCTCGACGATCGCGGGCGCGTGCGCTTCGATCCGGCAACCGCGGTTTCGGGCGCGGTGCTGTCCGTCGCTGCGGATTCCACCGATCGCTTCGGCACCGGTCGCAGCTTCTCGTCGCTGATGGGAATGAGCGGCCTCAACGCCGGCCTCGCCGAGTCCGAGGTGCGCAGCGACATCGCCGCCGACAGCAGCAAGCTTCCGCTCGCCATGCTCAACGCAAGCGCGGCAGTGGGGGAGCGTGCCCTCGGCACCGGCGATACGCGCGGCGCCACCGCGTTCGTCAACGAACTGCAAAAGTCCGTCGATCTCGGCAAGGATGGTGTCACCACGATCGGGCGCTTTTCCACTCAGCTGCTGGGGCGGGCGGGCCTTGAGGCCAATCAGGCCAGCAGTCGGCTGGAGGACGCCAATGCGCGCAAGGCCGACGCGGTCAATCGCCGCGACAGCTATTCGGGCGTCAACATCGACGAGGAACTCTCGCAGATGGTGGTGTTGCAGAATAGCTATGCGGCCGCTGCGCGGATCATGACGACCGCCACCCAGATGTACGATACGCTTCTAGAAATGGTCCGTTAAGGGAGCCGACCCATGTCCCGTGTTGCCACTATTCCGCTCCAGCGTACCATGGCGAATGCTATCCAGACCTCGCAGGAAAAGCTCGCCATCACGCAGAAGCGACTTTCGACCGGCAAGAAGGCCGCCGATTTCGCGTCGCTCGGCACTGAAACCGTGCGCAACCTTTCCGCGCACAGCATGCTCGAGCAGCAGAACGCCCAGGCCGCCGTGTCGAAGCGGGTGGGCACGACCATGTCGCTCTATCAGGGGCATATCGAAGGCATCGACACGTCGGCGCGGGACTTGCGCCAGCAGATCCTCACGGCGCTGGGCACCGGCCAGTCGGCGGGTCTGCAGGAAGCGATCGAGAGCGCTTTTCAGCAGATGCGCGCCTCGCTGAACGCAGGTGAGGGCGGCACGCCGCTGTTCGCCGGCTCGCAGATCGATCAGGCGCCGTTTTCGGTGGCTACGCTGGCCGACGCGGCGACCGTGCCGGCCGATCAGGCGTTTCACGACGACGATGTGCTCGCCTCCGCCCGCGTCGCCGACGGCGTGGACCTGACCTATGGTGTCAATGCCAGCTCGATCGGCAAGGGGCTGTACGAAGCCTTTCGGGCACTCGCCGGCGCCGGCCAGATCGGCAATACGCTTACCGATGCGCAGAAGACAGTGCTGCAGGAAGGCGTGTCCAAGCTCAACGACGGCTTGACCCAGTTGGGGCTGGTAAATGCCGACAACGGGCGCAAGCAGAACCAAGTCGAAGATCTTACCACGCGCGGCGAAACGCGCGCGCTGCTGCTGCAGCAGGTGATCGAAGACAATGAGGATGCCGACCTGGGTCAGGTGGCGATCGATCTTGCGCAGCAAAAGGCGGTTCTGGAAGCGAGCTACTCGGTGTTCTCGCAGCTCTCCAGCCTGAGCCTCGCGAAATATCTATGATGCCGGGGGACGTGCGGCGGGCGTAACGGCCCGCCGGCGGACTCAACCCGACGCGGTTCGTCCCAGTGCGTCCCGCAGCGCCATCGCCCGTTCGAACACGGCGGTAAGCATCGGTTCGGTCAGTCGGCCGATATTCTGGTTGTAGCGCGAGCAGTGATAGCTATCGAGCAGCACCTGCCCCTTGGGCAGGCGATGCTCCGCGCCATGGGCGAACCGAAGCTTCGGCAGCTTCCCTCCCAGCGCCTTCACCGCGGACTGGTGTGCGATTTCACCCAGCGCCACCGTTATCGGCGCCCGCAACTGGCCGGCGAGGAACGGCCGGCACGCCTGCACTTCTGCCGGAAGTGGCCGGTTTTCCGGCGGCAGGCAGCGCACCGCATTCACGATCAGCAGCCCTTGCGGCTCACCCTCACGCATCAGCTCGAGCTTCTCCAAAACCGCGAAGAGCAGATCGCCCGAGGCGTCTCCCGTAAAGGCACGGCCGGTGCGGTTGGCGCCGGCGCGCCCCGGCGCCAGGCCGACGATCGCGATCGGCGCATCGGGCTGGCCCAGCGCCGGTACGGGCGCGTTCCACCAATCGGGCTGTTCGGCCCGCAATTCCATGCGCAGCGCCACCAGCCGGGGGCAGCGCGGGCAATCCCGATCAGGTTCAAGACTTGGCGTGGCCATGGTGCCGCGATAGGCGCGGAGACGTGCCCATCTCAAGCTACGTTATCGCCCTTGGATCGAATCGCCGCGGCCGCCACGGCAGCCCGCGCGCGCAAGTGCGTGCGGCGCTTGCCTTGCTCGGCCGCGTCCAGGCGGTGTCACGCCTGCGCGAAACCGCGCCGCTGGGTCCTTCGCGCCGTCGCTTCGCCAACGCGGTGGCGCTGATTCGCAGCGAGGAGGCACCGGACGCCCTGCTGCGCCGGCTGAAGGCGATCGAGCGTGAATTCGGCCGACGCCGCGGCCAGCGCTGGGGCGCGCGGGTGATCGATCTTGATATCGTGCTGTGGTCGGGAGGCTGCTGGCGCACGCCTGCGCTGACCGTGCCGCATCTCAGTTACCGCGAGCGCCGCTTTGTCCTGGCGCCGCTCGCCGAAATCGCCCCTGACTGGCGCGACCCGGTGAGCGGCCGCAAGACGCACGCATTGCTCCACGCTGTTGACCGGCCGCGTCCGCGCGCCTAGGTGGCGGGGCGTGGGTCCGTAGCTCAGTCGGTAGAGCAAGCGACTTTTAATCGAGAGGTCCCGGGTTCGAATCCCGGCGGACCCACCACCGCCTCTCCATGCAGCAGACGGCCGCGGGCGCCTGGATGACACGCTACCGCCCGGACGCGCGGCGGCAGTGCGGGCGCTTACTGCGCCCTGTAGATGCCGCCAATCTGATTGCCGGAAGGTGCGCCCTCCTTCCCATTGATTACATAAGTCGGCGCCGAGTTGCCCGAGAGCGTCGCCGGTCCCAGCGTACGGATCCACGGGCGATAATTTGGTCCTGCCGTAAGAATGTTGTTCCGGATCACGATTCCGCTACCTGGTCCGGCAATGTTGATCCCGTGCCACATGACATTGGCGAAGGTGTTGCCGATGATCTGCACGCCGTCATAGCCGCCCACCTTGGCCTCGTCCCCGAAAAATATGCCCTGAAACTCGTTGCCCGGTGAGCCGATGAACCGGTTCATGACGATTTGTATGTTTCTGCAGCCAGAGGTCTTGCCGGCGGTCCAGCACTGGATCCCGTCGGGGTGATCGCCCGGTTTGACCCCGAACAGAGCCATAGAGTTGTTGTAGATGCGCCCGTCTCGCGTGCCGGGGATTTCCATCGCGTCACGGCTTAGATGGGTGAACATGTTGTTCTCGATGTTGAAGCTCGAGCTGTCTTCCACCACCAGTGCGACACGTAGGTCGTGAAAAGTAACCCCGCTTACTTTTAGGTTGGTTACGTTCCGGATGTACATTCCATACATGTCATCTTGCCAAAGATTATTGGCTGGCCCATGGACGAAGCCTCCGGTGAACGTGATGTTCGATCCGCCGTTGATGTCAATCATCTTGGCCCAATCGGGATCAGTCCCGCGAATACGCGTAACTTCGATATCGTTGAACGTCACATTGCGAACGTTGCGCACCCGTAGTTCGCTGAATAGGGCCGGAGCGGCAGGGTAGGCACTTTTGATGACTACCGGTGACGTGAAAGAGCGGTTTTGTATAACCACGGTGCCATAGTTCGCCCGGCCCAACCGGATCACCTCGCCACCTCGCGCGCGGTTAATCGCGGCATCGAGCTGGGCTTTGGTGTTTACGGTAATTGCGGACAGCATGGCGAGTGTAGCAATCACGGTGAATCTCTCCAAATGTGCGACGAGCGGTTGGAACTAATTAACTATAGTTGATCTAGCCGACGGCAGAGTGAAATTTTGTTGCATTGCGGCGAGACGGGCTCTTGATGGGACGAGCGCCGGCGCTTCCGCGGTATCGCTGCCAAACCGCCAATTTTTGCTATGTAGCAGCATGTATTGGCTAGCCCTCTGAGCTGGGTGCGGTCATGATTTCCGATTTTTCGCGATACACGGGGGAAGGGTAGGGCCGCATTGTGCCGCGGCGCATCATCCCGTTGCGAGGCCGATCTGGATTTGGCCGCGGCAAGCTGCTGTGAGGCAAGGCAGCATTAGCCGGGGCTCGTTGATGAGCGCAGGCCAGTGGATTCTCTCGAGACCAAAGCCGCTAGGCGCTTGCCTGTGGATCTAATGGTGCTGTGCTGGCGAGATACGCCGGTCGAGCGTCCGTGTTCGGCAGTGTTCGTCTAAAAATTATTTCTCGCAGAGGCTTAAAAGCGAATCCGCTATTGATACTATATAACGTCACCGCTAGTGCAGTGCACAAAGAGCAATCAAAGGGAAGATCCGATGTCGCGTGCGCTGTTGCTTGCCTCCGCCATTATACCGCTGCTGTCCCTGCCGGCCTTCGCCGATCCGGAGCCCGATGCGCCGGCCGCTGCGGCTTCCGGTACAGACGATCAGGACCGGGCGGCGCAGCGTGGGCAGGGCGTGAACATCATCGTCTCCGCGCCCTATAGCCAGAGCGAGCAGGACGTGCTGTCCGGCACCTCGGTCGTCACCGGCGAGGAACTGACGCGCAATCTGCGCCCGACGATCGGCGAGACGCTGGCGCGTCAGCCGGGCGTCTCGGCGAGCTCGTTCGGCCCTAGCGCCTCGCGGCCGATCCTGCGCGGCTTCCAGGGCGAGCGTGTGCGCGTTTTGACCGACGGTATTGGATCGATCGACGTCTCCAACACCTCGGCCGATCACGCCGTGATCATCGATCCGCTGCTGGCCGAGCGCGTCGAAGTGCTGCGTGGTCCGTCCGCCTTGCTGTTCGGCTCCTCGGCAATGGGCGGCGTCGTCAATGTGATCGACAGCCGCATCCCGCGCAGCGTGCCGGAGAACGGCTATCGCCTGAACGCCATCGGCACCTATGGATCGGCGGCGAACGAGCGGAGCGTGGGCGGCGCGGGCGACGTGGCGCTGGGCGGCCGCATCGTGCTCCATGCGGACGGTTCCTACACCAAGTCGGACGACCTGAAGATCGGCGGCTACGCGCTTTCTGCGGCCAAGCGGCGTGAGGCCCTGGCCAGTGCGGCGCTGCCGGCCGACCCTGATGCCGAGGAACCGATCGACTTCGCCGACAATGCGCGGATCCGCGGCACCCTGCCGAACAGCGCTTCGGAGACCTGGACCGCCGGCGCCGGCGCCTCGCTGATCACCGAGACGGGCATGCTGGGCATTGCCTACAGCCATTATGACAGCCTGTATGGCATCCCGGTGCGCTATGCGACGCAGCCCGGCCAGGAACAGGAAGGTCCGCGTCTGAGTGTGGTGCAGAACCGCGTCGATCTGCGTGCCGAGGCAGAGACCGGCGGCGGCGTTCTGGAGCGCGTTCGCCTGCGGGCCGGCTATGCCGCCTACCGCCATTTCGAGCTCGAGGAAGACGGTGCGGTGGGTACCGCTTTCTACAACAAGGGCCTCGAAGGTCGTCTGGAACTGGTCCAGTCCCAACGTGGCGCCTGGCGGGGTGCGAGCGGCCTACAATATTTCAGCCGTAATTTCGACGTGCAGGGAGAGGAGGCCTTCCTGCCCAAGAACCAGACCAGTCAGCTGGGCCTGTTCACCTTGCAGCAGCTCGACTTCGGGCGCCTCAAGGCGGAAGCGGGCCTGCGCTACGAGTTCACCGATTTGTCCGCGGATACGTTGCTGGGCGACGAACGCTTCTTCCGCGGCAAGCGCCATTTCGAGGCGCTGTCGGGCTCGATCGGCGCGTCCTATGGCCTGAGCGAGACAGTACGCATCGGCCTCAACGGCTCGCACACCGAACGCGCGCCCTCGGCCGAGGAGCTCTTCGCGAACGGCGCTCATGCCGGCACCGAAGCCTATGAACTCGGAAATCCCGGTTTTCGCCTGGAGAAGAGCTGGGGCCTGGAAGCGACGCTCCACGCGCATGGCGACGGCTTCAGCTTCGATGCGTCGGCCTATTACAACTGGTTCTCGAACTATATCAGCGACAACCAGACGCTTCAGGCGGTGTGCGAGGATGCTGCGGCGCCCAGCGGCCGCACTGTCGATCTGCCGTGCTTCCAATTCACCCAGCGCGACGCGCGCTATTACGGCTTCGAAGCCGAAGGCTCGGTGCGGCTGGCGCGCATCGGCGGCTACACGATCAACCTCGACGCGCTCGGCGATTATGTTCGGGCCAATATCGTCGATCAGGGGCCGGCACCGCGCATCCCCGCCATGCGCGTGCTGGGCGGCATCGAGGCGCAGTCGGATCTGCTGACCGGTCGCCTCGAGGCGGAACACGTCTTCAAGCAGGATCGCATCGCCGCGTTCGAAACGCCCACCGCCGCCTACACCATGGTCAACGCGATGGTGAGCCTGCGGCCGTTCCGCAGCCTGCCGGGTACGACGTTGATGGTGTCGGCGAACAACCTGTTCGACGTCGAGGCACGGCGGGCGGCCAGCTATCTCAAGGACTTCGCGCCGCTGGCCGGGCGCGACATCCGCGTGACGCTGCGCCTCAGCCTGTAGGCGCGTCGAGCAGGTCACCGATCGCCCCGGTGGGGCTTGCGGCGGGGATCGCGGCCATTGCGCCGCTGATCCGCGCCGGATCGATGGTCTGGGCGGGCTGGGTGAGCAGGTCGAAGGCCTGCGCGCTTGGCAACGTCCTGAACGCGGCGCCATAGCGCGCGCGCAGCGCCTGCAGCTTGTCTTCGCGCCCGAGCATCGCCAGCGCCACCGCCTGGCGCAGCACGATCGCCTGGTTCGGGGCGCTGAGTGCACCGGCCGAGGGCAGGCTGGCTTCGTTCTCGGTGATGAACGAGCCCCAATTATGGGTGCGCCAGTGCATCTCGCTGCGCACGCCTGCGCCGCCGGGAACGCCGTCGAGCGCGGCCATCGCCGCCGCCTCGCGACCCAGCTTGTACAGCGCGACCGCTTCGACGCGCTTGCGATCGAAGCGCATCATGTCCGAATAGCTGGCCTGCTCGGTCGCGTGCAGGGTGTCGAGCGCGCGTACCGGATTGCCGGAAAGGATGAACAACGTCGCTACCCGCACCGATAGCGGGCCCTGCGCCACGTCCTGCCGGCGTTGCATCACCTGATATTGCAGCAGCTCGGCCGCGCGGGGATAAAGGCCCGCCGCTTCCAGCCGATCGGCCAGCCGCATCGCCAGGGCATCGCCCTCAGCACCGGCAGGCGCCAGTTCCTTGTAATCCCAGTACAACCCGGCTGCCTCGGGCAGCGGCGTGCCGCTGTCGGGCGCGAGCATTTCGGCGAGCCAGCCGCGAATCTGCACCAGCATCGCAGCCGCTTCGGGACCGGGCTGGAAATAGCGGAACAGCGTCGCAGCACTGCGAAGCGCGGCGCGGCGATCATTCTGTTCCTTGGCAAGCGCGAATTCCAGCTCCAGCGCGCCCTTTTCCACCATGCCGCCACGCCAGCCATAGCGAAGCGACTCGAGCCGCTTGATCGCTTCCGCCGGCGCGATGCGGTGCAGCTTCACCTCGCCCTGGATGCGGGCGAGTTCGGCTTCGGCCTTGATCTGCGGCGTGCCGCTCAGCTCCGCGCGCGAGAGGCGGAACAGCCCGGCTGCGGGATCGCCGGAGACGAGCAGCGCCCGGCCGCGCAGCAGGTTGGCGGCGGCATCCTGTTCGCCGAACAGCTTCAGCCAGGCGAAGACCGGCGCCGTCTGGCCGGCGGCGATGGCGCCCCGCGCGGCGGCAAGCGTAAAGGGCTTGCGCGCCTGCGGATCGCGACCGTTGATTGCCGGGACGGCGCAGTTGACCTGGCGCGCGGCGGCCATTTCATCCCCCTGCGCTGCCAGCGCCCGCATCCGCCAGGCACAGGCTTCCGCATTGCCGTCCAGTTCGGGCAGCGACAACGCCTCTACGGCAGCGCGATCGTGCCCGATCATCGTCAGGGCCGCGCCGGTGGCGAGCTGGAACGGCGCGACCAGAGCGAGATCCGCGTCGTCCGCCGCCATGGTGCGCAGCACGCCCAGCGCTTCCGCGCCCATGCCGCGGCGGATCAGCGAGCCGGCATAGCGCCACCGCGCGAGCTGACGCGTGTCCGGCTTGGCGTTGACAAGGCCGTCCCACGCCTGCTCCTCGGTAAGTTCGGGCCAGTCGCGGCTGGAGGTGATCGTCGGCATCTGCGCCAGCGTCGCGGCGAAGGGCGGCAACGCCATCGGGCCGGCGGCCATCGGCTCGGCTGCCGGGGCGGCGGCTTCGGCGGGCGCAGCATGCGCATCGGCGGGCGGGTGCACCGGTTCGCTGGCTGTGGCCGCGGCGGCGCTGGCGAGAAGGGCGGGGATCAGCAAGCGGCGCATCAATGGCCTCCCGCCACCAGCATGGTCACGAGCGCACTGCCCGCGCCGCATGCCACCAGGAACATCAGGGCCGGCACGATCGGCAGACCCTTGGGCGCTTCGGCTTCCGCTGCCGCCTTGGCGGCGGCCTGCTGCGCCGGCGTGCCGGTCGCGTCCGCCGCAACCGCGTTGCCGCGGCTGGCAGCCGCGTCGCTGACGACGCGCATCCGGGCTGGTCGTTGATCGTGGCTCATTTGGATTCCGTTAAGTGCTTGTCCCTTATTTATAGGACGTCTGCGGCCCGCCGGGCGCGCGGCACCATGCATGGACGGGAGATTTTCTGTGAGCGGCAGGCCCAAGCTGGCAATGCTTTTCCTGGTAGCGGCGGCGCTGTCGCCGGTCCCGGCCGGGCGGGCGCTCGCTTCGGGCGGCGGGGGCGGTGGCGGCGCCGCCGGCCTGCACCTGCTGGCGATGGATCCGATCGCCGTGCCGATCATCGATGCCGATCGCGTCAGCGGCACGCTGAACTTCAAGCTGGTGGTCGAAGCTACCGATGCCGCTGCCGCGCAGCGCATGACGGAGAATCTGCCCGCGCTGCGCATGGCAGCGATCGCCAGCGGCGTGGAGTTCGCCCGACTCGATGCGTCCGCACTGCGGGCGGTGAACGTCGCCGATCTCGACAAGGCGCTGACCGACGCGATTCACGCGGTGGAGCCGGGCGTCGCCCGCGTGCTCATCGTCGAAGTCGGCGCGTCGCAGGGCTGAACGCAGCGGCGGCCCCGGCAGATGCCGGAGCCGCGCCATGCCTTCGAACATTGAAACGAGCCGCTCAGCCCGGCTTTCGCGCAGCCATCGCCGTCCCGGCGACGGCAGGGGTCGCGGCCGGGCGCGCAGCGCTCTTGCGAGCCAACGCCATGCTGAGCGCCGCCGCACCCTTGGGCGACATCGCCGCCAGAATCGCGCCGGTGGAGGCGGCCCGCATCCGCTGCGCCACCTTCATCTGTACTTCCATGTCGAGCTGTTCGAACACGACCGCAGCCTTTGCAGGCTTCATCGCCTGATAAATGCGGGCGAGATCGTCATACTGTGCTTCGGCCGGCGAGGGCGCGCCAGGCGCGCCGGTTCCGGTGGCGGTGTCCTTCTGTCTCGCTTCCAGATCGGCCTGCAGCCGGCTTTCGGCGGCCTTGGTCGCCTGTTCGCGCAGGTCCAGCGCGCGCTGGCGTTTGGCGGCTTCGGCGTCGCGTGCGTTCAGGTCGCGCTGGATCGAATTGCCCAGCCGCGTGGCGGTGCTGCCGTCCTGATCGCCGGTGGCAATGCTGGCGGCATTGGCCACTGCCGCGATGGCAGAGGCCGCCGCCATCAGCAGCAGCAGGGAAGGGCGCGCCATCATGCCGCTTCCCGCGTGATATCGCCGGCCAAGCGGGCGGCGAGTGCTTCGGCATCGGCCTCTGCATCCGCCTCAGCTCGTTCGGCCTTGTCTTCGTTGTCGCTGCGCAGGGCATTGGCCAGGCTGACGGCGGACACGATGCGCTCGCAGGCGGAATCGGCGATGCCGATCATGTCCGACAGTTCGTCGCGCAGATCGCGGGCCTGTTCCACCAGCCGGGCATGCCGCGCGCAATCGGTGCCGAGCGTCGACTTCATGTCCGACAGCACGGCGCGCGCCTGTATGGTGGCGTTGTCGAGCGCCTTCACCACGTCGGTGAGCGCGCCATCCTTCACGGCGCGCAGGCTGCGCATCATCCGTAGGCTCTGCACCAGCACGGCGATGCACAGGATGATCGTGAGCACATTGGCGGATAACGCGATACTCATGAGGTCTTCTTCCTTGAGCGGGAAACATCGTTGACGAGGCGCACGGCGACACGGCCGCTGCGCTGGCCGATCTGTGCCTGGGCGAGCTTCACGTCGCCGCAAGCGATATCCAGGGGGTCGTCGGGGCTGTTGTTGAAGGCGATGGTCTGTCCCACCTGAAGCTCTTCGAGTTCGGCGAGCGGCACTGCCTTTTCGCCAAGCAGCACGTTCACCGTGACGTTGGTCTTGCGCACTTCGGAGGCCATGTGCGCCTCCCAGATGCTGTCGCGCCCGCTCTTCTCACCCATGAAGCGCTGCAGCAGCTTGTGCCGCACCGGCTCCAGCGTGGCATAGGGGAACACCAGCGTGAAACAGCCGCCGCGGCCGTCCATGTCCACCCGGAAGGTGGCGATGGCGCAGATGTTCGATGTGGCGGCGATCGCGGCGAAGCGGGGATTGGTCTCGATGCGCTCGAGCCGCATCGAAATCGGCTCGATCGGGCGGAATGCCTCGCAGAAATCGCGAAGGGCAGTTTCCAGCACGCGCGACACCAGCGAGGTTTCGATCGGCGTGAAGCCGCGCCCGTCGATCACGGTCGGCGAATTGCCGCCGCGGCCGCCGAGCAGCGCGTCCACCACCGAATAGATCAGCCCGGATTCGACCGTGATGAGACCGTAGCTCTCCCATTCGGTGACCTTGAACACGCCGACCATGGCGGGCAGCAGCACGCGGTTCATGAACTCGCCGAAACGGGCGGAGGTGACCTCCTCCAGGCTCACGTCGATCGCGTCGGAGGTCATGTTGCGCATCGAACTGGCGAAGCTGCGCACCACGCGGTCGCACACCACTTCCAGCATCGGCAGCCGTTCGTGGCTGATGACCTTCGATTCCAGAACGGCGCGCAGGCCCTTCTTCTTCAGAACCGGTTCGCTGCCGCCGAACAGCGCGTCGATGTCCGCCTGCGCGAAATTGCCGATGTCGTCGCCGAACGGTGCAGCGGGCGGATCGGGCAGGTCGAAATCGTCGAGATCGATCATTGCTGAATGAGATCCTGAATGAGGACTTCCTTCACCATGCCGGGCCCCAGGGTCCGCGTGGCGCGCACCATCAGTTCCTCCTTCAGGCGGAACACGGCGGCGGAGCCGTTCAGATCCTCCGGACGCAGCTCGCGCAGAAAGGGTTGATAGGCGTCGAGCAGCACCGGCAGCTTGTCCTTGAGTGCGGTGTCCGTGGTCTTTGCCCCGGGCACCAGCATCAGGTGCAGCTTCAGGAAGTGCGCCGTGCCATCGGGCGAGCGCAGGTTCACCGACAGCGGCGGGACGTCGACGAACTTTTCGCCCTTGCCCTCGCCACCTTCTTCGCCGCCATGGCCCTCGCCTTCGCCCGCGTCCGCCGCGGCTTCCTCGCCATGGCTTTCTTCGGCCTTGGCTTCGGTCTTGCCGCCGCCAAGGAACATGGCAGCGCCGCCGCCGCCCAGCGTCAGCGCGGCAAGCGTCGCAGCGCCGATGATGATCAGCTTCTTTTTCTTGTTGGGCGCCGGGCTTGCGGGCGCGCTCTTATCCTCGACGATTTCCGCCGACATACTCCTGGACCTTCCCGATTTATCGGCCGCGGCGTCCGCACGTCCGATTTCCCTCTATTATAGGACCATCACCCGGCAATTTCTGCCTAGTGACACTTTTTCGAAGGACGGTCCGGTGGACATCTCTTCTTATGTGCTTCTCAGCCAGGAACAGGCGCTCAGGCGTCGGCTGGACATCGTGTCGAACAACATCGCCAATATGAATACGGTGGGCTTCAAGCGCGAGCAGCCGGTGTTCCGCGAATATGTGGAGCAGACCGATTCCGCCGTGAAGCCGGCGCAGAAAACGTCGTTCGTGCTCGATTACGGCGCCGTGCACGATGTTTCGAACGGCGCGTTCCAGCCGACCGGCAATCCGCTGGACGTGATGATCGACGGGCCGGGCTATCTTTCGGTGCAGTCGGGCGACGGCAGCATTGCCTATACCCGCGCGGGCTTCGTGAAGGTGCTCGAGAGCGGCGAACTGGCGACGGCCGGCGGCCAGGTGATCCTGGGCGCGGGCGGCAAGCCGATCAAGGTTCCGCCCGAGGAAGCTGGCCGGGTGAGCGTCGTGGCCGACGGCACCGTGATGGGCAGCACCGGCCCGCTCGGTCGCATCGCCGTGACCGTGTTCGAAAGCGAAGCTGCGGTCGATCCACGCGGCGACGGCATGTTCACCGCCACCGGCGGCCGCGAACTTCCTGCCGACCAGACCAAGCTGATGAGCGGAGGGGTCGAGGGATCGAACGTCAACGCGATCGTCGAAACCACCGACATGATCCAGATTCTGCGCGCCTATCAGACCAGCCAGAGCCTCTCCAACTCGATGTCGGACATGCGCAAGAGCGCGATCGACAAGCTCGGCCGCGTCGGCTGAATTTCACGAAAGGATACCCGTCATGCGTTCGCTTTCCATTGCCGGCACCGGCATGCTCGCCCAGCAGACCAACGTCGATGTCATCTCGAACAACATCGCCAACATGAACACCACCGCCTTCAAGAAGCAGCGCGCCGAGTTCCAGGACCTGTTGTATCAGCAGGTCTCGCGGCCCGGTTCGTCCACCGGCGGCGACACGCGGGTGCCGTCGGGCATTCAGATCGGCGCGGGTGTGAAGACCGGCGGCGTCTATCGCATCAACGAACAGGGCGCGCTGACCCAGACCAGCAATCCCTATGACATGGCGATCCAGGGCCAGGGCTATTTCCAGGTGACGATGCCGGACGGCTCCACTGCCTATACCCGCGACGGCACCTTCCAGATTTCCGATCAGGGCGAACTGGTTACGCAGGATGGCTATCCGGTGCAGCCGGGCATCACGCTGCCGCAGGGCGCGCTGAGCTTCAGCGTTTCGAAGACCGGGCTGGTGGAAGTCACCGTCGCCGGCAACACCCAGCCGCAGCAGCTCGGCCAGCTGCAGCTCGCGACCTTCATGAACGAGTCCGGCCTCGAAGCGCGCGGCGGCAATCTGTTCGTTGAAACCGCCGGCTCGGGTCAGCCGACCGTTGGGTCGCCCGGCGATCCCGGCATCGGCACGCTGACCCAGGGCTTCATCGAAGCGTCGAACGTCAACCCGGTTTCCGAAATCACCGCGCTGATCACTGCGCAGCGCGCCTATGAAATGAACAGCCGCGTGGTGAAGACCGCGGACGAAATGCTGGCGACGACCAGCCAGCTGCGCTGATGTCCGCGCTGCTGGGGTTGCTGCTGCTCGCCGCCGCGCCGGGCGAGGAGGTGCCGGTGGCGGTGCTCCAGCAGTCGGTGGCGCGCGGCGAGCGGATCGACGCGAGCGACATCGTCGTCGAGCCGCGGCCGGAAGGCGTCGCGCGCACCGCGCTGCGAATGGACGACGTCGTCGGCATGGAAGCCACGCGCAACCTCAACGCAGGTGCGCTGCTCCGCCGCGGCGATGTGATGAAGCCGCAGCTCGTTCGACGCGGCGAGCCGGTGACGGCGCGGATCGTGAGCGGCCCGCTGGTGATCACCGCCGCCGGCCGCGCGTTGGGCGGCGGGGCACAGGGCGATCCTGTCCGCATCGTCGTCAGTGCCACCAACCGCACGCTCGACGGATTCGTCGATGGATCGGGCACGGTGCGGGTCTCTACTCCCTGAAGGACAAGGTTCATGCGTAAACTCATCCTCGTGGTGGCGCTGGGCGCCACGCTTTCGGGCTGCGGTGCGGTCGGGCGGTTGAAGGCTGTCGGCAAGGCACCGCGCCTTTCCTCGATGGAGCCGATCGAGACCCCGGACGTGCAGCCTTCGCTGGCCGATCCCTCGGACCGCTCGGGCCGGGTTCGCCAGGCATCGACGCCGACCGCGGCGCCGAGCGCATCGCTGTTCCGTACCGGCGCAGGTGCCTTTTTCCGCGATCAGCGCGCGGGCAAGACCGGCGACATCCTGACGATCCGCATCAACATCGCCGATCGTGCCGATATCGGCAACAACACGGCGCGCACGCGCGGCGGCACCGAAACCGCCGGCATCGCCGGCCTGCTGGGCCTGCAGACGCCGATCCGCAAATTGACCAACAGCGATCCCTCGTCGCTCGTCGATACCAGCTCGGGCTCCAAATATACGGGCGGCGGCACGACCAACCGGTCGGAAACGATCAACATGACGATGGCGGCGATCGTCACCCAGGTGCTGCCCAACGGCAATCTGATGATCCGCGGCCGGCAGGAAGTGCGCGTGAACTTCGAGATGCGCGAGCTGATCGTCACCGGCATCATCCGCCCGGAAGACATCGCCCGCGACAATTCGATCGCGCACAGCCAGATCGCCGAGGCGCGGGTCATCTATGGCGGCAAGGGCCAGCTGACCGATGCGCAGCAGGCGCGCTGGGGCCAGCAGATCTACGACGCGCTCTTCCCCTTCTGATCGCGCGATCGCAGCGCTTCGGAACAATAGCCTGAAAGAAAAAGACCGGGGGTGCGTCGTTCCGCAACGGCGCACCCCCGGTCTTTTCAGTTTTTTAACTTAACCACTTGCTAACCATCAAAATATGCTGGGAAATTTTGGTCGGAACGATTTCCTTTCCACAATGGAAGTGCAGGGCGCGCCAAGCGCCCGGCCGTGGATCGGCGGTTCCGATCCGGGTCGCAGAAGCGACTCTGTTCCAAGAAGGAAATGATCATGGGTTTTTCGGTTAACACCAACGTTGGCGCAATGGCGGCTCTCCAGAGCCTCACCTCGACCAACAAGGACCTGGCTACCACGCAGAGCCGCATCAACACCGGCCTGTCCGTGTCCTCGACCAAGGATGACTCGGCTTCCTACACGATCGCACAGGGCCTCCGTGGCGACCTGGGCGGCCTGAAGTCGGTTTCGTCGTCGCTCAGCCGCGCCAAGAGCGTGACCGACGTCGCCGTTGCCGGTGCCGAGCAGATCTCCGACATCGTCAACCAGATGAAGGCGAAGGCCTATCAGTCGGCGGATAACGGTATCGACACCGCGACCCGCACCGCGCTGAACAACGACTTCGTCGCGCTGCGCGACCAGATCACGACCATCGTGAACTCGTCGGACTTCAACGGCACGAACCTGCTGAAGGCTTCGGGCGGCACGGTTACCGCGCTGCAGTCGCTGCAGGACGCGGACACCACCAGCGCCACCACGTGGAACCCGGATTCGCTCAGCGTGGCGAACCAGGGCCTCGATCTCGGCGGTTCGGTGGTTACGATCGCATCGGGCGGCAACATCAGCAGCCAGTCGGCTGCGGCGGCGATGATCGACACGATCACCACCACGCAGGCGAACCTGAAGACCTCGCTCAGCACGCTCGGCGCCGCTTCGCGCAAGATCGATGCTCAGCAGACCTTCACCAGCAAGCTGTCGGACGTGATCGAGGGCGGCATCGGCAACCTTGTCGACGCCGATCTCGCGAAGGAATCGGCACGCTTGCAGGCACTGCAGGTCAAGCAGCAGCTCGGTGTTCAGGCTCTGTCGATCGCCAACCAGGCGCCGCAGACGATCACTTCGCTGTTCCGCTAAGAACCCGCGGCCCAACCCTGGGGGCCAAAGGTTCGAACGGGGCCGGGATGGTACGCCATCCCGGCCCTTTTTTTGTCGGTTTCGCACGGCATCGAATGGTTATCGGTCCTATAAGGATACCGAACGGGAGAATGGTTAGTGTTTCCGCGCATTCGTGAAATCACCGACGCCTTTGGCGGCCGCTTGCGCGTAAGCGTCGAGGAGCATCCCTCGGGTGCGCTCATCGTCCTCGAACGACCCGATCTGGCCGCCCGCCCGCGCGTGCTGCTCGATGGCTATGGCGTCGACGTGCTTGCCGGCTACATCATGTCCGCCCGCCTGTCGGTGCCCCAGCAGCTGCCCGACGAGCATGTCGACGGCATGTTCGGTACGCGCCTGCGCCTGGAGGTGGACCCCTCCGCAGTCGTGATCCTGACGCAGGAGGGCGGCAGCGGTATCGAGATCGCCGCGCCGTTCTGGGATCGCTTCTACGCCGAATTGTGCATCGTGGCCGCGCATGCGCGCGAGCTGACCCGCCGGGCCGAGGCGCGCGTCCACTGACCTGCGCACCCGCAGGCTGCGCATCCATTGATCCGCGCGCCCGCGGGCCGCGCATGTCCCACCGAAACCGGGCCCCGCTACCAGTAGGAAGCGACGAGTGCCGGCATTCGCTGGGATGACAAGGAAAGGGCACAGATCCCCGTCCGAAGACCTTCGTATCGGTCCGATCGGCGCATTGTCTCATGGCGTACAAATGCGAGCGGCAGGCCAGTTGGGGGGAACTGGCCTGCCGCTATGCCGGGCGAGGGGGGCCCGGCAATGAAGGAGAGACGAGAGGATCGCGAGGGGATCGGAACGTCCTCTCATCTCCTGATCTACTTATATCGCAGATTTCGACCCTGTAAAAGTCGGTACTGACTTGATTTACTACAGGATTTATACGGAGGTCCAGTTAGTGCGGATTTAATCGACCGCGCTAACTTACTTCTGGATGCGGGTAATCAAGCTGGTCGGATACTGTGCATCGTTGATCGAGACCACGGGGGAACCGTTGATCATCTGTACGTTATCAACGGTTCCTGCGGCGCTGGCGGTCATCTTGATCGATGCGACGGTAGCATTGCTGCCGGTCAATTCGACGCGGTAGATGCCGGGGTCGAGCGCCTTGCCGTCCTTGGTGGTGCCATCCCAGGTGAAGCTGCCGCTGGTGCCGGTCGCGTCGAAGGTGCGGGTATCGACCGTGCTGCCCTTCGAATCCAGGATTTTGGCGGTCACGCTCGTCACGGCGTTCGCAGCGATCCAGTTCCACTGCGCCGGCTTCGTCGCGCTGGTCGCAGCCATGTCGGAGTCGACCTCGACAGCCTGGCCGATCATCGACGAGCTTTGCGTCAGCGACTGCATGTTCATCGTCGACAGCATCGTGTTCAGCGTCTTGTTCTGCTGAATCGATTGTTCAACTTGCGAATACTGAACGAGCTGCTGCGTGAACTGCGAGCTGTCCATCGGATTCATCGGGTCCTGATTCTGCATTTGGGTGGTCAGCAGTTTCAGGAACAGGCTGTAATCCGCGGTCAGCTTGCTGCTCGCCGCATCGGTGGTGGTGCTCGTGGTGGTCGTCGCGCTGGTGACGAGGGTCATGAACTGCTCCTAGGCGATCAGGTCGACCTGGCCATCGCCGCGGATCGGGCGATAGGCCGGGGCCTGGGGTTCGGGTTCGTCGCGGAACTGCTGGTTGCCGCCACGCGACTGTTGCTGGAAGGCGGATTGGCCATTGCCGCTGCCGGCGCCGCCATCGCGGCCTTCGAAGCGGAAGCTTTGAGTGTCGCTGCGGATTCCTGCCTGCTGTAGCGCGCGGCCGAGATCGGGCGCGTCCTGCCGCAGCAGATCCAGCGTGTGCTGGCTTTCGGCCCGCATGGTCGCTTGGACGCGGCCCTCACGATCGAAGGCGAGGGTTACTTCCACTCGGCCCAGCTCGGCAGGGTTCAGCCGCACGCGCAGTGTGTCTTCGCCTGCATCTACCTTGCGCGCGATTTCCACGCCCAAGCTGCGCCCGAGTTCGCCCGGGCGCGCCTGGATCACCGGCTCGCCGGCAGCGGCGCTCGGCGCTTCTGCTGCGGGCGCGTGGGTAGCGGCCGTGGTGGTGGTTGGCGCGACGGAGAATGCGGCCGTCGTGGTGGCGGCGCTGGCGGCGGGGCCGGTGCGGGATGTGTCGGCGGCGAGCTGCTGGCCAAAGGCGGCGCCCTGATCGCCCTGGTGGCCGGCATCGCCGCTATGAGTGTCTGCCTTGCCTTCGATGGCTCTCGCAAAGTCCGTTGAGACGTCGACGGCAGGGCCGTTCTGCGCGGTGACCGCTGCCGTTGGCGGGGCCGTGCGTGCGGGCTTGGTCGTGATCTCGCCGGAAGGCGCCGGCTGCGGTGGGGCGGCGGGCACCGGCTGCTGAACGGTTTGCGCGACTGCAACGGGCTGCGGCTGCGGCTGCGGCTGCGTCTGGGGGTGCGGCGACACCAGACTTTCCAGCCCGGCGGCATTCGTGGCCGGAGCGTCATGCTGCGCATCGGCCGAAGCAGCGTTGCGACCCGACTTGCTGGTCAGCTTTGCGGGAGCCTTGGCGCGATCGAGCGTCGGGACCTCCAACTGGATCTGCGCGGGTGCATCGAGCGCCACGGCAGCGGCATCCGCCGTGCCGGGTTGCGCGACGACGGGCATCATGGTTTCCGTCGGCGCGGGCGGCGTCTCGGCAAGTGCAGGCTGGCCCGTCGGATGTTTGCCGTCGATCAGCGGATCACCAACGTTCGTGGCGGGAACGTGCACTTCGGCATCAGGCCCTCCGGGAAGCGCCTGCTCCAGAATGCCGTTTGCGGAGTGCGGCGTCGCGCCTGCAACATCGGTCAGGGCGGTGGAAGCCGCCGGCTGGTTCAGCGCCTTGGCGATCGCGTCTCCCAGCGGGCTGCTCCCGACCGCGATCGGCGCGGCGACCAGCGCGGCGGGCGTTGCCGTCGCGAGCAGTTGCGCCATCGCGACCTGCGGCTTGTCGCCCGGCAGCTTGGGGAGCGCATTGTCGGCGGCCGGCAGAATCGGCGCGTTCGTCCGGGCAGGAAGTTGTGCGGCGAGATCGGCCGCCGATGCGCTGCCGATGGCGATGGTTGCACCCGCCAGCGTCGGCTGGCCAAGGGCTCCGCCGATCATGCCGGCAAACCCGCCCGCGGCGCCCGTATCCATGCCGCCGGTCTGGGGCGAAGGGGATGCCAGGGGGAAGCCGATCATCGTGACGTTCATTCAGTCGCCTCGTGCGCAGGGCCGGAAAGGGCCCTTTCAAACCATTATAGAGGGATCGCCGCGGCGACCGTTCGGATCAGCCAATTACGCCCAGCGCCCGGATGCGCGCGCGTGCGTGGATTTCGTTCTGCGACAGCACCACCGTTGCCGGACGGACCCGTTCGATGATCGAGCGGACGAAGGGGCGGATCGACGGGCTGGTGAGCAGGCAGGGGATCTCGCCATCGGCGGCCAGCCGATCATAGGTCTCGCGCACGGCCGCGATGAACTGCTGCAGCGCGGAGGGTGCCATGGCCAGCTGGCGCTCGTCGCCGGTGCCGAGAATGCTTTCGGCGAACGCCTGATCCCAGTCGGCAGACAGCGTGACCACCGGGATCGCCTCGCCGCGCACCTGCTGTGCGCTGATCTGGCGGGCCAGGCGGCTGCGGACATGCTCGGTGATCTGGGTCAGATTGCTGGTCAGCGGGGCGGCTTCGGCGATGCCTTCCAGGATCGTCGGCACGTCGCGGATCGAGATGCCCTCCGCCAGCAGGTTCTGCAGGATGCGCTGGACGCTGGAGATCGACACCTTCGACGGGATGATGTCGGCGACCAGCTTTTCCGATTCCTTGTGCACTTCGGTCAGCAGCTTCTGCGTTTCGGTATAGGAGAGCAGATCGGCGATATTGTCCTTCACCAGCTCGGTCAGGTGCGTCGCGATGATCGTGCCGCAATCGACCACGGTCAGGCCGCGGAAGCCGGCTTCCTCGCGCAGTTCGCGGTCGATCCACAAAGCGGGCAGGCCGAACACCGGCTCCTTGGTGTTCTCGCCCGGCAGGCCGACAGGGGCGCCGCCCGGGTTGATCAGCAGCAGCTTTTCCAGCTTGATCTCGCCGCGCGCCGCCTCGGTCTCCTTGATCGAAATGACGTATTCGTTCGGCTTCAGGCCCATATTGTCGATGATGCGGACGGAAGGCAGCACGAAGCCAAATTCGGTCGCCATCTGGCGGCGCAGCGCGCGCACCTGATCGTCGAGCCGCGGTTCGCGCGTGTCGTCGTTGATCATCGGCAGCAGTGCATATCCGATCTCGATGCGCACTGCGTCGATGGCGAGCGTTTCCGAAATCGGCTGTTCGACATGCTGGGCCTGGGCGATTTCCTGCGCGGCGACGATGCGCTCGCGGGCCTGCTTGGCGCTGGCGCGGCGCGACATTTCCCAGGCGACCCAGCCCGACAGCGCGGAGAAGGCGGCAAAGGGAATGAAGGGCAGGCCGGGCATCAGCGCCAGGGCACCCATCAGGAACGAGACCATGCCGAACGCTTTGGGATAGCGGCCCAGCTGCTCGCCCAGCGCGGCGCCGGTCTTGCCGGCCACGCCGCCCTTGGAGACGAGCAGACCCGCTGCCGTCGATACGATCAGCGCGGGGATCTGGCTGACCAGGCCATCGCCTGCGGTGAGCACGGTGTAGGTGCGGAACGCCTCGCCGATCGGCACACCGTGCGAGATCACGCCGATGCCCAGTCCGACGATGATGTTGATCGCCGTGATCAAAAGGCCGGCAACGGCATCGCCCTTCACGAACTTCGACGCACCGTCCATCGCGCCGTAGAAGCCGCTCTCGGCTTCCACTTCGGCGCGGCGGGCCTTGGCCTGTTCCTCGTTGATCATGCCGGCGGAAAGATCGGCATCGATCGCCATCTGCTTGCCCGGCATCGAATCGAGGCTGAAGCGCGCGGCGACTTCGGCGATGCGGCCGGCGCCCTTCGTAATGACGACGAAGTTGATCACCACCAGGATCATGAAGATGGTGAGGCCGATGATGGTCTCGCCGCCCATCAGGAACTCGCCGAAGGCGCCGATCACGCCGCCGGCGGCATCGGGGCCTTCATGGCCATGGCCGAGGATCAGGCGGGTGGAGGCGAGGTTGAGGCCCAGGCGCAGCATCGTCGCGATCAGGAGGATCGTCGGGAAGGCGCTGAGCTCCAGCGGCTTCTCGATGAACAGCGCCGTCATCAGGATCATCACCGAAAGAGTGATGGACAAGGCCAGTCCCATGTCGAGCAGCCAGCCCGGCATCGGCAGGATCAGCATCGCGATGATCGCGATCACGCCGCCGGCCAGCGCCATGTCGCGATTGGCGCCGATCCGCTGGAAGAAGTTCAGGATGACGGGAGGCATGGGCTGCTACCGGAAATAGGAGTCAGGGCGCGGGCGAGACGGCAATGCCGGCTTCGATGAAGCTGCGCAGCTTGTTGCGCATCGTGCGAACCGAGATGCCGAGGATGTTGGAAGCGGAAGTGCGATTGCCGTGGCAGCGCTCCAGCGTCTGCAGGATCAGCTCGCGTTCCACTTCTTCCACGGTGCGGCCCACCAGGCTGTTGATGTCGAGCGCGCTGGCGTCTGTCGTCAGTTCGGCGAGCGGCGTGCCGTCGGCGCGGACGAGATCGCCCGGCTGGATGGCGGCGGCGCGGCCGAGCAGGATCGCGCGATGGACGGTCTCATCGAGCTCGCGAATATTGCCGGGCCAGGAATGACGCTGGATCAGCGCCATGGCCTCGTCGGTGAAGGCGCGCGGCGGCATCCCGTCGGCTTCGGCATGGCGCTTGGCGAAATAGCGGGCCAGCGCGATGATGTCGTCGCCGCGCTCGCGCAGGGGCGGCACTTCGATCCGCACCAGCCCCAGCCGGACCAGCAGGTCCGCGCGGAATGCGCCGGCGTTCACCAGCGCATCCAGGTCGATGCTGGTCGTGGCGATCAGCCGGGCGTGGAAGGGAACGACATCGTCGCCCGCCAGCCGGCGGAACTGCTGCTTCTGCAGCACGTCGTGCAGCTTGGCCTGCAGCGCGGGCGAAAGCACGCCTACCTCGCGCAGCAGGATCGTGCCGTGACCCGCTTTTTCCAGCCGGCCGATGCGCCGGGCGACGGCGCCCGGGAAGGCGCCGGCTTCATGGCCGAACAGTTCGGATTCGAGCACGTCGGGGGCGACGCCGGCGCACTCGGCGACCAGCATCGGCTGCGCCCGGCCAGAGGCATCGTGCACCGCGCGGGCGGTCACTTCCTTGCCGCTGCCCTTTTCACCGGTGATCAGCACCGGGGCGCCGCTGGGCGCCACGGCGGCGGCGAGCGAAAGCGCGCGCGCCAGCGCCGGGTGGCCGCCGATCCAGGCGGGCGCTTTGCGCTCGACGACCGATGCGATCGCCGCGGCGATCAGCTCGCGCTGGGGGGGCAGGGGTACGTAGTCGCGGGCACCGGCGCGTATCGCCGCCACGGCGCGCTCCGCCGGCGCGTCGATGCCGCAGGCGAGCACGGCGATGGTGAAGCGTTCGGCGCGGATGCTCTGCATGAAGCCGGCGATGTCCGCCTCCACGTCGATCATCACCAGATCGGCGCCGCCCTGGCGAAGCTCGATCAGCCCGTCCTGCGGCGTATCGGCCATCGCCACTTCCGCGCCGGCGCTGCGGGCCAGCTCGGCGGCGAGCCGAAATTCGCTGCCGGGTGCGCCGATCAGGAGCATGCGGATCGAGGATGCCATCAGCGATCGGCCCGTACGATTTCGGTGAGGGTCACGCCCAGCGCATTGTCGATCAGAACCACTTCGCCGCGGGCGATCAGGCGATCGTTGACGAAAATGTCGACCGGCTCACCGACGCGGCGGTCGAGTTCGAGCACGGTACCCGAGGTGAGGTTGAGCAGATCGCCGATCGGCATGCGGGCGCGGCCTAGCACGGCCTGTACCTTTACCGGCACGTCGTGCACGGCTTCCAGGCCGCTCATGCCGGCGGGCGCTTCCGGGTTGCCGCCGGGCAGTTCGAAATCCTCGAAGTCCGGCACCTGCTGGGGCTCGCTGCCGTCCGAAGGGATGATGTCGTGGGGATCGATCGTCATCTGATAGTTCCTATGCGTTCATCCATTGGCGGATCACCGATGCCGCCTCGGGCGGGCTGGCGGCGATCGTCGAGCCGATGCGCTTCAGCGCGGAGAGTTTGATGCGCCCGTCCACCTGGGCGAGGGCGATTTCCTGATCGAGCAGCGCCGGTTCGGTGGCACCGATCGCTTCCAGCTGCTGCAGCGCCTCGGGGTCTCCATCCGCGGCACGCTCGGTGAGCAGGCGGACTTCCTCAGCATGCTGCTGCGCTTCGATCTGGGTCATTTCCGGCGCGACCGGCAGCGGTTCGGGCTTCGGCTTCAGCATCCGCAGCACCAGCAGGCCGACTCCGGCGATCAGGGCGAGCTGCAGGAACGTCCAGATCCGGTCGAGCGGCAGGTTGGCGAACAGGCCACCCTTGTCTTCTTCCACCGGCACGGCGGAGAAGGGCATGCTTTCCACCACCACGCTGTCGCCGCGCTGGGTGTCGATGCCGGCGGCGTTCTCCACCAGCCGCTGCAGACGCTGGATCTGGTCGGCCGGAAGTCCCTTGGGGCCGCCATCGACCATCACCGCAACCGTCAGGCGCGTGACCTTGCCCGGCGCGCGGACGGTAACCGTCCGGGTCGAGCTGTTCGAATAGGTGGTGTCTTCCGACGTCTGGTTGCTGTTCGACTGGCGCGAGGAGCCGGGGGCCGCCGGATTGGCCTGCGCGTCCGGCAGCTGGTTGGCAACCGACGCCGTCTGCGGGCCCGGATCGGTTTCGCGATTCTGGTCGCCGGTCTCGACGCTCACCTGGCGGGCGACGACCTGCTTGTCGGGATCATAGATATTCGATTCCTCGCGCGTCTGGTCGCGATCGATCTGGGCGGAGACCTCCGCGCGCACCTTGCCCTCGCCGACGATCGGTTGCAGCAGCGCCTCGATCTCGGCGCGCAGCTTGGCTTCCACGGCCTGCTGGCGTTCGTCGGCGTCGCCGGCACCGGCCGTGTCGGGGTCGCCCGCGCGGGCGAGCAGTGCGCCGGTCTGGTCGACCACCGAAATCGCGTCGGGCGACAGCTCGGGCACCGAGGACGAGACGAGATAGCGGATCGCCGCGATCGATTCCGAGCTGAGATGGCTCTTCGTCTTCACCGTCACGGCCGCCGTCGCCTTGCGGCTTTCATTGGCGAACATCGCCCGTTCGGGCATCACGATGTGCACCCGCGCGGCGGTGACGTTCTGGATGGTCTGGATCGACTTGGAAAGCTCGCCCTCGATGGCGCGCGTCTCGTTCATCTTTGCGCGGCTGGCGGACACGCCGAAGGGCTGTTCCTCGTCCAGCACTTCATAGCCGATCTTGCCGCCCAGCTTTTCGCCGGCCATGCTCATGCGCAGCTGCGCGAGCTTTTCCTCGGGCGCCATGATCGCGGTGCCGTCGGCGGAGAGCGTGTACGGCACGTTCTGCGCCTTCAGCTTCTCCGTGATCGTCGCGGCGGCCGCGGGATCCAGATCGGTGTATAGATAGCCCATGTTGGACTTGGAGCTGGTCATCGCCACGATGGTCAGCGCCGCCATCAGCGCGATCGCCACGCCCCCCATCAGCATGAGCCGCTTGGAGCCCAGTTGAGCTACCAGATTCTTGATCGCTTCCAAAGCCGCCCCATGCACTAACTACGGGGCGCGGAATGCCCCTGGTCTTTCCTAGTTATAGAAGGCCGGGGCGCGGCAGTTTCTGCCGGGTGGGAATTTTTTGCCTAGCGCGCGACGGAGCAGAAGCCGGCACGTCCACGGACCAGAAGGCGCGGGCTGCCGCCCGATCCCAGTCGCTCAGCGTCGCAATCCTGGTACCCGAACCTGCCGTTGGTCCATCTCCGACGGCGAAGGTTCGCTTGACGGGGCTTGGGCCTTTGCCGTCGTTCCGAAACGGCACGTCGGATGACTCCTCCTCCCCGAAGCCAACCTCCATCGTTTGTTCGACCGTTGGGCGGAACCACGGAACGTGGAGCGCTGCGAAAAGGCGGGTCTAAGGTCCGAAAGCTCGCACTTTCGCGTTCGCTTGGCCGACATGCGGTGACGTGCTCCCCTGAAACTCCTCCAGTGTGAGGTAGTCCTCGATCAAGGAGGATGAAGATGAAGCGCAGCAGGTTTTTCAGAAGATTCCGAAGCTCGTGAAGCTGGGGCTGCTAATCAGCGCGCCTGACGGCAATGACGCCCGCAAACGGGCATTCTCGCTGACTGCCGAAGGCCACCGCCAAGTTGAGCGATTCCAACATTGCCGATCGCTGATAATGAAAGCCTATGGAGGCCTGTTTGCCGAAGTGGGCGATCTGTCCAGGTTGATCTCGAAGACCTCGTCGTCCCTGCGCGGCCGATCGTTGAACGAACGGATCGGCAACCAATCCTGATCCGTATCCGCTCTGCACAACGGCATTTTCTCGGACCAGCGATGCTGCAAGGTTTTGCGCTGGGCGATGGGAAGGTTCTGGCGGAAGCTGCCGTAAAAGGCTCGACCGGCACGCGACGCATCTCGGTTGGCAACTGCCGCAAGTTGCAGCTGGCAACAGCTATGCGCATCGGTTTCCCCGAAACCGGTCAGGTCCGCTTCCCTCCCGCTCCGGCATCCGCGGCGACTTGCGCCGGCTGCTATGTTCCCCATATGTGCCGAAGTTCCGCTTCGGGCGGCCGCTCTTTGACCCTGTTCGATGCTGCCTTTGCGCATGAAGCAACACACTTCATGGGCTCGCCCTGCAGGTACAAGGCGAAACGCTTCACGCGCCTAAACTTCCTAAACTTCGGCATTCCCTCCGCGGCCCGTCGCGACACCCGCCGAAACGCGCGCACGCCTAAACTTCCTAAACTTTAGGGTTCCTCGGCGGTCCGTTGAGCGACCCGTCAAAACGTGCGTACGCCTAAACTTCCTAAACTTTGCCGGTTGGCCACCGCCTCGGTGCGGCGACTTTGCACGCCTTCTCAGTCGGTCGTCATGGCGCTCCGGCGGGTGGGGAGGGCGCATCCCCCAGGACGCGGGTCGGCGTGGCGCTGGCGGTCAGCTGTCGGTAGCCGCGGGCTCCTGGCCCTTGTTGGGCATGACGAAGCGCACGAGATCGACGCAGCCGCTTCGCCCCGTTGGCGACGATCCCTGGCGCGCATTGCGAACGATGTCGCGCGCCTGATAGCCGAACGCATCGGCGGGTTCGGCCCTTAGGACACGGACGTTGCCGATCTCGCCCCAAGGCGCGACGTCATAGGCGATGATCGCCCAACCCTCGATCCGGCGCTGCACGAAGCCGGCGGGAAATTGCAGCCTGGGCATCGACGTCCATTTGGTGTCGGCTTCCGGGCAGCGTGCGTCGGCCGGCTGCATGCTGCTCTTTTCCGGAGGCGGCGGCGCGGCGATCGTCGCCTCGCTCCTGCGATAATAGGGGTAGGTGCAGCCGTGCCGCGCTTCGTGGGCGTAGCGCGTTTGCCGCACCGCCTTGATCGACGCGCGGTCGAGCGCGGCATTGCCGTCCGACGCGACGATACGGACGTTCACCGGCCGGCCCTTCGCGTTTATGTCAAACGCCGTCATCGCATAGGCCCAGGCACCGGGCGCGATGGCGATGTCCTCGAAGGCTGGGTAGGCGCGCAGCCGCAACTTCGGGCTTCCGGCGCCCATGCAGTCGGTATCGGCCGGGTGGATGCGCCGGAACAGCGCCTGCTGGCCGCCCTGTCGCGGATGCGGCGCTACCAGATATCGTGCCACCACCGGCGGCGGCGCGTCCGCGATCGACCATTTGCGTGCTTCGAACCGTACCGTGCAGTTGCGCCGTTCGCCCGGCGCGAAGCGCGCGGTTGCGAACGCGGGCACCAGATCGTCGTCGCTATAGAAGAGTCGGCTCGGGCTCAGCGCATCGGGAGACGGGTTCATACGCGCGATGCCGAGCGGGCGACCCTGGGCGTCGATCCGGAAGGATATCGTCACCGGTTGCAGCTGGTTGGCGCCCGTGCCGAACGCTGCAACCGGCAAGGGCGGTTCATAGCGGGCGAATGCCACCGGGCCGCCCTCACAGCGCGCCTCGCCCGGCGCCAATTCCACCAGCGACAGGCTGGGCGCAGCGGCATGCGGCGCTGCAATCGGCGGCGGTGGCGCATTCCACTCCTGCACGGCGCCGGAGAAAGCGAGCAGCGACAAGGGGAGCAAGCGCAGGATCATGCCGCGCAGGCTGCCGCCCTTTGCTTACATCTTCAAGTCAAATGCAAGAAAAGCGCGCGCTTTTCTTTAAGCGCGGCTAGACTCGGCCTGTCTTAATGCAGCAGCAGGCTCTCCAGTTCGGCTGCCACGGCATCGCGACGCGCCTGGGCGCTGAGGGCAAGGCCGCCCTCGTCCCAGTTGATCAGCGCATCGCCCAGCGCCAGCGTCGCATCGGGCGCGACGCTCAGGTTCAGCCGGCGCCTGTCCTTCGACTGGCGTTCGGCGATCTTGGCTTCGATGTCGTCCACCAGATCGGGGTGGACGCGCACCTGCAATTCGGTGCCGCGTGCAACCTGGCCCAGTACCCGGCCGATCGCCGCGTCCACGGCATCGCCCGGCGCGCGTTCGATGGCGCGTGCCGCGATGTGATCGGCGGCGGCGAGCGCGACTTCGGTCGCCTCGCTGGTCACCCGCTCGGCGATTTCGGTGAATTGCGCATCGATCACCTCGATGCCGGCATGCAGCGCGTCGACCGCGTTGAGCAACGCGACTTCGCGCTCACCGCGTGCCTGCGCCAGCCCGGCTTCGAAGCCTTCGGCGCGGGCGCGGGCAATCACTGCCTCCTGATCCGATTTGAGCAGCGCAATCTCGGCGCGAAGCGCGGCAAGTTCGATCAGTGCATCTTCGTCGACCAGCTTCTTTTCCGGCACCGGCGCGGAAAAGACGCGATCGAAGGCGAAACGTTCGACATGGATGCTCATGCGGCCATGCTCCTCAGATAATCATTGCGTCGTCGGACTTGGGATCGACCAGCAGGATTTCGCCGCGATCGGCGAGGTCCTTGGCCAGGCGGACGAGGCTCGACTGCGCCTCCTCGCAATCGCGCGCGCGCACCGGGCCCATGCCGGCCATGTCCTCGCGCATCAGCTTGGCGGCGCGCTCGGTCATCGCGTTGAAGAACATCGTCTTCAGCTGATCCGGGGCGCCCTTCAGCGCCAGCGCCATCTCGCGCTTGTCGGCATTGCGGACGATCGACGCGATCGCCGGCGGCAGCAGGTTGGCGAGATCCTCGAAGGTGAACATGAGGGCGCGGATGCGTTCGGCGCTTTCCGGCGCCTTGGCGTCGAGCGCGGTGAGCATCGCTTCCTCGGTCGAGCGGTCGAGCGAGTTGAACAGCTCGGCCATGCTTTCGTGCGGATCGCGCTTCTGCGAGCGGGAGAGGTTGGTCATGAACTCGGTCTTGAGCGTCTGCTCGACCTGGTTGATGACTTCCTTCTGCACCGTGTCCATCCGCAGCATGCGCATGATCACGTCGACCGCGAATTCGCGCGGCAGCTCGGCCAGCACGCGCGCGGCATGGTCCGGGCGCAGCTTGGAGAGGATGACCGCGACGGTCTGCGGATATTCCTGCTTGAGCGCGCCGGCCAGCACGGTTTCGGACACGTTGGACAGCTTGTCCCACATCGTCCGCCCCGAGGGACCACGGATATCCTCCATGATCTCCTTCACCTTGTCGTTCGGCAGAATGCCGGCGAGCAGGCGTTCGGTCGTCTCGTAGCTGCCGTGGAGCGAGGCCATGCTCGCGACTTCGCCGGTGAATTGGACGAGCAGATACTCCACGACGGTGCTGGGGATACGGCCCAGGCCGGCAATCGTCGAGGACAGCTCCTTGATTTCGTCGGTGGAAAGCTGATCCCAGATCGGCGCGCCATGTTCACGGCCGAGCGCGAGCATCAGCGCAGCCGCGCGCTGCGGCCCCGAATATTTCTTCAGTTCGGGCGGTTCACCCACCGTGGCGACAGAAGCCATGTTCATCCCTGCAGAAAATGGACCGTGCGCCGCCGCAGGGCCGCGCTTTCCTCTATTATAGACTTGTTAGGGGAAGGAACGGATCGGATGACGGTTAATTTATCGGCAAGTCTTGTGGGGCTGAGCATGCTCAGCGGCCAGAATGCCTTTTCGTTGACTGCGCCTATCGCGTTCGAAAGCAAGGCGGTGCGCACCGCCAAGGCGCAGTTCACTCTCGCGCCGACGACGCCGCCCTGGAAGGATCCGGACGTTAAGCCGGCTTCGGCATCGCAGATTTCCTCGATCCTCGCCGCTCGCACCCTCCTCGAAAAATCCAATGTCGACGGCAGCGGCAAGCTGTTGCCGGACGACGTGCAGACCAGCTTCACCACCTATAAGGCGCTCGACAAGCTCCGGGTGCTCGCCGAAGCCGCGGCGGCCAAGACGACGTCCGATGCGCAGCGGGCAAGCTATCAGAAGGCGTTCTCCAAGGGGCTCGCGGAGATCCAAGGCTTTCTGGCCACCGCGCCGTCTGACAAGGTCAACCTCGCCTTCGGCCGTCCGACCTCGACGGTCGCTTCCAGTCAGCTCGCATCCTCCAACATCTACGAGGTGGCCGGCAAGCCCCTGGTGAGCAAGCGTTCCGATCCGTTGCCTGGACTCAAGGGCGATGAGCAGTTCGAAATCACCCTTAACCGCCCAGCTCTGACGCAGAAGTTCACGATCGATCTGGCCCAGGGCCCGCAGCCGCCGACGATGGACTCGGTTGTCGATGCGCTCAATGCGCAAATCAGCTCGGTCCTGGTCTACCAGGCGGACGGCACGCCCCAGCTCGACAGCAAGGGCAATCCCGTATCGCGCTGGCTTGCCCGTTTCGAGCCGGAGTTCAAGGACAATAAATGGGGCCTCCGGCTCAGCGTGCCCGATGGGCTCGAGCAGGTTTCGCTGGACCAGATAAATTCGAAGGATTCTCTGGTCGTCGCCACCGGCCAGACGGCGCTCGATGCGCCGACCGCTACCCAGGTGTTCCGCCTGAACGATCCTGCCGGAACGCCCACCAACGTGGCGATGGGGACGATCCAGGCGCTTGATCGCACGCTGACCAAGCAGAACGAACTCGCCGGCAAGACGACCAACGTCACCACCACTACCGTGGACCTCGACGGGAAGGTACAGAAGAAGACCGAAAAGACCAGCAACGCCTATGCCAGCACGGATGCGGCGGCGGCGGTCAGCGACGGGCAGGGCTATACCTATGTCGTCGGCACAACCAAGGGCGATCTGGGCGCCAACCTGTCGGATGGCGACAACAATCTGTTCCTCACCAAGATGGACGGGGCCGGCAACGTCGTGTGGCAACGGAGCCTTGGCGCCACCGGGACGGCTACCGGAGCGTCGGTGTCGCTGGGCGCAGATGGCAGCATCGTCGTTGCGGGCACAGTCACCGGCAATTTCAACGGCGTCACGGCCGATGGGGACATGGTCGTCGCCAAATATGCTGCCAATGGCGACGAGAAATTCTCTACCGTCGTGCGCTCGACTGGGATCGACAGCGCGAAGGCGGTGACGGTAGGCACCGATGGCTCGGTCTATGTCGCGGGTCGGGTCTCCGGCGAAGGCGGCGACGCGATGATCGCCCGGATAGACAGCACCGGCAAGCTCGCCGAGCGCCGTACGATCGGCACCACGGGCAGTGATTCGATCAACGCGCTCGCGATCGGTGCCGACGGGAACGTCCTCGCGCTGGTCTCGCAGGACGGGAATGCCAAGGTCCTGAAAATGGACGCGGCGGCGCTATCGACGGATCTCGGCAGCATCGACCTCGGCAAGGCTGATGCCCGCGCGATCGCCGTCGCAGCCGATGGCAGCATCGCCATCGGTGGCGCGACGAACAGCGCGATCAGCGGCAACCAAATCAACAGCATCAGCGGCGAGCGCGACGGTTTCGTCACCCGGATCGATGCGGGCCTGACGAGCGCGAGCACAACCTATATCGGTACCGGTGCCGACGAACAGGTCGACAGCATCGCGTTCCTCGGCAACGATCTATACGCTGGCGGCCGCACGACGGGCGATCTGGCGCAGACGCGGCGCGGCCCCGTGGACGGCTTCGTCACTCGGATCGATACGGCCACCGGCCAGATCGCCAGCACGCAGCAGTTCGGCCAGGCGCTGCTTCGCACCGAACCGGTGCGCATCACGGCGGACAAAGGCGGCGACAATGCGCTGGCCGCACTAGGCTTTGGCCGCGGAACGCTGAACCCCGTAGTATCGGACAAGGTAACGACGCAGACGACCATGCGACCCGGCGACAGCTTCTCGATCCGTGTCAACGATGGTGCAATCCGCAAGATCACGATCGAAGCCAATGATACGCTGAAGACAATCGCCGATCGAATGCAGGGCATGATCGGTGCATCGAGAGCTACGGTGACCGCAACCTCCGTCGACGGCGTCCAGTCGCTGCGTATCAGCATGAAGGCTGGTCACGAACTGGACCTGATCGCCGGCCCCGGCGAGACCGACGCGCTGGCGAAGCTGGGGCTTGAGCCGCAGAGCATCGTTAACCAGGGCTCGGTTAGCGCGTCGGCGCCGAAGGTGCGCCCCGGCGGCAGCTATGGTCTCGATCTGAGCGAAGCGTTGAGTCTTTCGAATCTGGACAACGCCAAAGTTGCGCTGGCGAAGATCACCGATGCCATATCGGTATCGCAGAGCGCCTATCGATCGCTCTATTGGGATGATGCCAAGGCAACCCTTGCCGAAGGCACGGTGAAGAATACCAAGACCGGCAAGGGTTCGACCGCGATCCAGAAGTCGCAACTCGCGAATTACCAGGCTGCGCTGTCACGGCTCAGCCAGAATAACTCAACTTCCATTTTCTTTGGGCTGTAACCATGTCTGAAATGCCATCGATCTTTTCTGCGATCCAGCTGCGGATGCAGAACTTGGCGCAACGCCAGCAGGTGATAGCCCAGAATCTCGCGAACAGCGAAACCACGGGCTACAAGGCGCGCGACGTCTCCGAGCCCAATTTCGGCGATCTGTTGGGAAGCAGCGGGGTCACCGTATCGAAGCCGCAGGTGCAGTTGACCGGTGCGATGAAGAGTCTGGGCGCAGTGCAGCCGGTGGGCAGCGGCATCGTCTTTGACAAGAATGTGAGCGAGACCAAGCCCGACGGCAACAACGTCACGCTTGAAGAGCAGCTGCTGAAGATGGGCAAGGTCCAGGCCGATTTCAGCGCGATGACCAACATCTATCGCAAGCAGCTTTCGATGCTGAAGACGGCGCTTGGGAAGGGCGGCAACGGCTGATCGCCGTTCACCGCGCGGCCGGTTGCGCGTAGACCGGCGGGTGCACCCACAAAAAAAAGGGGCGCAGGCAATGCCTGCGCCCCTTCTTCTTGGCTTTGCAGCAGGTTCAGGCGATCGCAGCGCGCGGCGAGCGGCGACGGCGCAGTGCCGCACCCGCCATGCCGACACCGGCGATCATCATGCCCCAAGCAGCCGGCTCCGGCACCGCGACGAAGTCGATCGTCGCGCTGTACGAAGCGACGCGGTTGGTGGTGTTGCGCACCGACACGATCAGGTCATAGGTACCGCCAGCGGCGATGTTGAAGATCGTCTCGACGCCCGCGACCGGGGTGAACGTCACGCCGTTGAACGAAGCCGACAGGAACGTCAGATTCGCCGTGGTGAAGGTGAGCTTCGCCTGGCCTGCCGACGGCAGGCTGATCTTGAACGTGTCGCTCGCCGTAACGCCCGCGGTACGGCGGACGTTCGAGAAACCGCCGGTCGTGCCGTCGAACGAGCAAACGGTCGAACCGTCGCACAAATAGGTTGCTGCCTGCGCGGTGCCGGTCATGGCATAGGCGCCGGCGATCATCGCCGCGCTCGCAAAAATCGTCTTCAAACGCTTCATATTAAGACCTCCCTCTAGCCAAGCTTCCAGCCATGAGCCCTCCGCCGACATGGACAGGTTCACTTAGACTCGTTCTGGCTGACAGGTCCTTCATAGCTCAACTGCACATAATTTACAGCTACATTTTAAAGACTGTTTAACCATCATTTTTAGAAAATGAAAACAATAATTTAGCTGGCATTTCTTCGCAAGTATTAGGTGGCAGACAACCCGGATTGGCACACCGGTTCGTCGCGGTGCAACAAAGAATCGGAAAGAAGAAGCGAAGTCATCGGGATAGTGTTCCTACTGCCCTAAAGGGCCGAAGCGGCGGCAACCCCTGCTTAGGAGCAGGCCGCACCCTGGTCGGCTGTCCGTCGCACGGGACGAAAAACGCCGTCATCGCGCATGGGCGGGATCCACGGGCTCTAGGGCAATGTTCTCGCACCAGCTCACCAGCTCACCAGCTCACCAGCGAATGCGGTCGCGCTTTCGCAAGTGTATTGCGCGCGGCTCAGAGCCGCGCGTTGATCGAGATCGGGGCTGGTGCGTCTAGCCCGGCTATGCCGCCACAGGCGCCATAGGTCGTGCTGCGGCTGCCGGTGAGGCGCTGGGCCTCTGCGGCGATCGCGGCCATCATGTCCGCCGACAGCTCGATCTGGCGCGAAAGAATGCGGGAATTCACCAGCGAAGCGTCGCGCAGCGCCTGGCTCGCCTCCGCCAGGCATGTGCGGTCTTCCAGTGCCAGCGTTTCCAGCCAGTCCTCAGGATGTTCGCGCTTCATGCGGGCGATTTCGGCCTCGATCTTGCCGGCAAGGCGCAGCTTGGCATTGGCGATCTCGCCTAGCTCCGGAATGTAGGGCGTGCGCGAAAGGCGCTCGCTCTCCTCTTCCATCAAGGCGGTTAGGGACACCATGGCGTCGACGAGCTGGGTGATCATTTCTGTCCTTGCTGTAGCTTGAGGATCTGGTCGAGCACGGCCGGGGCGAGGCCCACGCCGCCACGACGCGCCATTTCAGTGCCGAGCTTTTCGGCGAGAATGCCGCGGAACATCTCTTCGCCCGCACCGCCAGAGAAGTTGCTGTCCTGCTCGACGCTTTCGAGCATCAGCTTCGCCATCTGGCCCAGGAAGACGCCTTCGAAATCCTCTGCCGTCTTGGCGTTCTTGGGGTCCACCTTGGGCGTTTGCGGCGCGGGGGTGGAGGCGAGAATCGGCTTGCTGTCCATCATTGCACCTCGATTTCAGCCTGGAGCGCACCGGCAGATTTGATGGCCTGAAGGATGGTGATCAGGTCGCGCGGCGATACGCCAAGCGTGTTGAGGCCGCTCACGAGCGATTGGAGCGAGGGGCCATTGATCACCGCTAGACTGGCGCCATTGCCGTCGTTCACCTGCACCTGCGTGCGCGGCACCACCGTCGTCTGGCCGTTGGAAAAGGGGGCGGGCTGGGAGACCTGGGGTGCCTCGGTTACCGTGATGGTTAGGCCGCCTTGGGCGATCGCGACCGGGGTGATCCGCACGTCGCTGTTCATCACCACGGTGCCCGATGCTTCGTTGATCACGACGCGCGCTGCCTGATCCACCTTCACTTCCAGATCGCCGATCTGAGTGACGAGATCGATCACCGAACCCTGGCCGCCGGCGGTGCCGCGCACCTCCACGGTCGAGGGATCCAGCATCTGCGCGGCGCCGGGATAGCGGCCGTTGATCGCCCGGGCGATCCGATCGGCGGTGTTGAAGTCGGGATTCTTGAGCGCCAGCTTGAGGCTGGTCGAGGATCGCAGCGCGAACGGCACTTCGCGTTCGATGATCGCGCCGCCGGCGATCCGGGCGGAGGTGGTGACGCCGCGGCTCACGCTGGCAGCAGCGCCCTGGCCCCGGAAGCCGGAAACCGCGAGCGGCCCCTGGGCAACGGCGTAAATTTCGCCGTCCAACGCGCGCAGCGACGACGCGATCAGCGTGCCGCCCTGCAGGCTGGTGGCGTCGCCCAGCGCTGATACCTGGACATCGATCCGCGATCCCGATCGTGCGAACGGCGGCATGGTCGCGGTAATCGACACGGCCGCCACATTCTGCGTCCGCATCTGGGTGCCGCGGATGTTAACCCCCATCCGCTCGAGCATCGACTGCATCGACTCCTCGGTAAAGGGCGCGTTGCGGATGCGATCGCCGGTGCCAGCGAGGCCGACCACCAGGCCATAGCCAACCAATTGGTTTTCACGGACATTTTCTACGTCCACGATGTCCTTGATCCGCGTCTGCCCGATCGCTTCGGGCGCGCCGGTCATGGCGAGCAGAAGCGCCAGCAGCGATGGGAACAGACGGTGCATAAACCTCTCGGTGGAAGTGGAAACTTAACGCTAATCTTCTTATAGAAAGAGGAGAGCCAACGGGGCTCGAGAGGGTTGGAATTCGTGCGTATCGACAGCCTTTCACCGATTATGGCGCGCAACCTGCTGGGGGTGTTGCCAAAATCCGTGTCCGGCCTGCGCGCGGGGGCGGAAGAAGCGCCCGCTCCGGCCCTGCAGCCTTCGCCTGCGACCGCTGCGGTTCCGGTGACCACGGTGCAGATGCTGGTCGCGATCGCGGTCACCAATCCGGTGGCAGAGCGTCGTCGCAAGCTCGCCCGCAAGGCCGAACGCGGCATTGATCTGCTCGATCGGCTGCACAAGGAACTGGTGTCCGGAACTGCTAGTGCCGAGCGGCTGCGCGACATCGTCGACTGGACGAAGACGATGTCGCCGCCCGACGATCCGGCGCTGGCCAGCCTGATGAGCGATATCGAACTGCGCGTTCGGGTCGAACTCGCCAAGCTCGACATCGAGGTATAGGCGAAGCCGCGGCTTTGCTTTGGTTCGAAGCCGCAATGTTTATACTGCGGCGTCTTTGCCGATGTTCCTGCAAATATCGAATAGTATTCGCCGGCCCTGACAACCTGCTTGGTGTGACGCATATTTTGCGTTAAACAATGGTTAACAGGGAGAGGAATCGCTATGCAAATTGCGCGGATTCTTGGCGTGTGCGCCATGCTCGTGGCTTGTCCTGCGTCGGCAGGCGCGGTCAGCTATTCCGGACTATATGTATTCGGCGACAGCCTGGTGGACTCAGGCAATGTCTATGTCAAAACGGGCGGCGCGCTGGCAAGCGGTGCCGATGGCTATTATGGCGGCCGTTTCTCGAACGGGTTCAACTTCGCCGACTATCTGTCGATCCACTTTGCCGGCACGCCCGCTACGGCGGCGCTGCTCGGCGGCAGCAACTTCGCCGTCGGTGGCGCCAATGCGGCGTACGCACCGGGTGAAGTGAGCCCCAGCTTCCTCGCACAGGTGGCGGCCTTCGCCAGCGGCGGCACGCCGATCACCAGCGATGCGCTCGTGCTGGTCACCTTTGGCGGCAACGATGTGCGCGACACGATCGGCACCGGCGGCACGATCGATTTCACCGCGGCGGCGACGGATCTCGCGCTCGGGTTGAACCAGCTATATGCGCTCGGCGCTCGGAACTTCGTGGTCACGGGTGCCCCGGATATCGGGCAGCTGCCGGTATCGATCGGCACGGCGGGGGCCATCCCCGGTAGGCTTGCGGAACTGACCGATCGTTCGCAGCAGATCAGCACCGTGCTGTCGACGCAGACCACGATGCTCGATTCGATGCAGGGCGCGAATGCGCAGTTCTTCGATCTCTTCGCCTATCAGCAGGCGCTGCTCGCCGATCCGGGCAGCTTCGGGCTGCCCGCCGGCCTGAACACCACTACGCCCTGCCAGATCGTCGGCGGTGGCGAGCCGCAGATCGCGAACTGCGATAATGCGCTATACTTTGATGCCATCCATCCCACCACGCAGGTTCATGCCGCGATCGCGACTGCGATTATCGGCCAGCTGAACGCCAGCGCAGTTCCCGAAGCGGAAAGCTGGGCGCTGCTGATCATGGGGTTTGCCGGAACGGGCGTGGTGCTCCGTCGCCAGCGGTTCCGGGCGGCTGCGCCCGCCTGAGCTTGGGCCGCCGGGCCTGTTTGCGTGCCGCCAGATCTCCGCTAGGCGACGAACATGGACGTGCGAACCGCCACATCGGCCGATGCCGACGCTCTCTGGTCGATCCTCGAACCCGTTCTGCGTGCGGGCGAAACCTACGCGTTGGATCGCAATCTCCCACGCGAGGATGCGCTCGGCTATTGGCTGAACACGGATCGCCAGGCCTTCGTTGCCGTCGAGCGGGAGCGGGTGCTGGGCACCTATTATCTTCGCGCCAACCAGGGCGGCGGCGGCGCGCATGTCGCCAATTGCGGCTATGCCACGCTGGCCGAGGCGCGGGGGCGGGGCGTCGCGCGCGCCATGGCCGAACACTCCTTTGCCGAGGCAAAGGCGCGGGGATTCCGGGCAATGCAGTTCAACTTCGTGGTGAGCAGCAACGCGCCCGCCGTACGCCTGTGGCATGCACTGGGTTTCGAAACGGTGGGGCGAGTTCCACAGGGTTTTGATCATCCCACCCTGGGGTTTGTCGACGCGCTGGTGCTGTACCGCCGGCTTTAGAACATGCCAGTCAGCGCCGGTTGCGGGCGATTTTCAGGACGTAGCTGATCACTTCCGCCACTGCGGCGTAATGTTCCACGGGGATCGGGCGATCCAGCTCCGCACTGGCATAGAGCGCGCGCGCGAGCGGGCGGTTTTCCACCAGCGGGATGTTGTTGGCGGTCGCGATCTCGCGGATCTTCAGCGCGATGGTGTCGACGCCCTTGGCCACCACCACCGGCGCGCCCATTGCGCCATGATCATATTGCAGCGCCACGGCATAGTGCGTCGGGTTGGTGATCACGACGCTGGCTTTTGGCACATTTGCCATCATCCGGCTGCGCGACCGCTGCATCTGCATGGCGCGGATCTTGCCCTTGATCTTGGGGTCGCCTTCGCTCTGCTTGTATTCGTCCTTCACTTCCTGAAGGCTCATGCGCATCCGCTTCATGTAGGAGCGGCGCTGCCAGACGAAGTCGAACAGCGCGAGCGCGCCGACGAGCGTCGCGATCGGCCGCAGCATCGCCAGCACGATGCCGCTGGCGACGCCACCTGCATCGACGAGGTCGGCGCCCACCAGCCGATCGATTGTGGCGGCATGCGGCCAGGCGATAGCGCCGGCGATGCCCGCGACCAGGCACAGCTTGGCGAATGTCTTGAGGAATTCGACCATGGCCTGCTTGCCGAACATGCGCTTGGCGCCACTGGCCGGATTCAGCTTGTTCCACTTGGGCTTGATCCGCGACCAGGAGATCATCGGCCGGCCCTGCAGCACGCCGCCCAGCAGTGCGAAGCCGAACAGCGCCGCCAGGATCGGCGTCAGCGCCGTGGCAATGGCGGCGAACAGGCCGGTGGCAAAATCCTGCCCGCCGTCCGGCGTGATCTGGAAATCCTCTGCGCCGCCCCATAGCCGCACGAACAAGTTGCCGAGATGCTGGATTGTATAGGTGCCAAGACCGCCCATCACCACCAGCGCGGCGGTGAACATCGCGGCGTGACGCATCTCCGGCGCCATCGGCACGTCGCCACGTTTTCGGGCGTCTTCCAGCTTCTTGTCGGTAGGTTCCTGTGTCTTGTCGTCCGACTCGTCGCCGCCGCCCGCCATCACCAGCCCCCTTGCATCGCATCGCCCATGGCGCGGGTGAAGAAGGTTAGGATGGTGCCGATGGTGGTGATGGTCAGCGCGATGCCGAGCAGCAGGTTGAGCGGCTGGGCGATGAAGAACACCTGGATCGCCGGTGCCACTCGGGCCGCGAGGCCAAGCGCGACGTTGAAGACGATGCCATAAACCAGGAACGGCGCGGCCAGGCTGATCCCCAGCGTCATCGAGCGCTCAATCGCCTGCACCGCCAGTTCGGCGAAATCGTGCATCGGCGGCATGCCGCCGATCGGGAAGGACTGGTAGCTATGCACGATCGCGCCGAGCCACAGGTGATGCACCTGCATGCCCATGCAGGTCAGCGCCGCGACGAGGCCGACCAGCTTCGACAGGATCGGCGCCTGGCCCGATTGCGAGGGATCGAACATCACCGCGGCTGACAGGCCGATCTGCATGCTGATCAGCGATCCGGCCATGGAGATGGCGAAGAACAGGATCTTCACGATCATTCCCATCGCCAGGCCGGTGATCAGCTCGGTGACGAGCACCGCCGGCAGGATCGCGCCGGCTTCCACCGCCATGCGGGCGGGGGCGCCGATCAGCCCATACATTGCCGCGGACATGGCGAAGGCGATGAACAGGCGAATGCGGCCGGGAATGGCATCTTCCCCGAACACCGGCAGCAGCATCAGCACCGCGCCCACCCGTGCGAACACGATGAAAAACGCGGAGACGTGCAGCGCGAGATCGGGGGGAACGATCATCCGTGGATGATCATGTCACTGATCTTGCCCATGAACTGGCCCAGAGCCTGGCCGATCGTGGGAAGCATCAGCAGGAACACCAGCCCCATCGCTACCAGCTTGGGCACGAAGGTGAGGGTGGTTTCCTGGATCTGAGTCAGCGCCTGCAGCAGGCCGACGAAAACGCCCACGATCAGCGACGTGAGCAGCAGCGGCCCTGCCACCGTGAGGATCAGCACCAGCGCGGCTTCGGTAAGGCCGATGAGTTCGGTAGGCGTCATGGCGCTGGCCTGGCCGGATCAGATCTGCATGCGCATGATGTCGGTATAGGCGCCGACCACGCGGTCGCGCACCGCCACCATCGTGTCGAGCGCGGTTTCTGCGGCGCCGATCGCGGTGACGACGTCGATCAGGTCGCCCTTGCCGGCCACCTGCTTGGCCGATGCCGCTTCGGCGGAGCGCAGCTTGTCTGCCGTGCCGCCGACCAGGTTTTCGACCATCGCGCCGAAGCCCGAAGCGCCGCCGGTCTCGCCGGTGTCGCTCGCCTTGCCCAGGCTATCCCCCAGGGACGCGACTCGGCCATACGCCTTGGTGGCGTCCAATGCTCCGATAGACATGAGAGACTACCCCTTCGTTTCGCTTATTTCAGCAGATCAATGGTGCGCATCGTCAGGCTCTTTGCCGCTTCGATGGCGTTGAGATTGGCTTCGTAGCTGCGCTGCGCCGCCTTCATGTCGGCGCTTTCGATCAGCCCGTTGACGTTCGGCCGCAGCACATAGCCCTGCGCGTCGGCCGCGGGATGGCCCGGCTGATAGACGCGGGTGAAGTTCGACTGGTCGCCCTGGATCGACTTCACCTTTACGCCGGTCGCGCCGGTCGCCCGATCGACTTCGGCCTGGAAGCTCACCACGCGGCGGCGATAGGGGTCGCCTCCCGGCGTTTCGGCCACCGAGTCCTGGTTCGCCAGATTTTCCGCGATCACCCGCATGCGCAGCGACTGGGCGCGCAGGCCCGATGCGGAAATGCCCAGCGAAGCATCCAAATCCATCTGTCCATCCTCCACGGCCCGAAACGGCCCACCCCATCATTGTAGGCAATTTTTGCCGGGCCGGGCGCAGGGGGCGGAAAAAAGGTTCCTATAAGTCTGGTGGAAAGGGAGACGCATGTCGGTACTCGACGGAATTATGATCGAAATGGCGGTAGTGCTCGGTTCTACCGAAGTGCCCGTCCGGCAGATCCTGCAGATGAGCCGCGGCGCCATGATCCCGCTGGATTGCGGCCAGGACGATCCCAGCATGGTCTATGTAAACGGCGAGCTCGTCGCCACGGGCCGCATCCTCGTCGACGGCGAGGTTATGTCGCTCGAAATCTCCGAACTCATTAAAAAGTCGCGCAACTGATGGACCTCTTGTCGATGTTGCGTACCCTGGGTGCGCTCGGGCTGGTGCTGGGGATGCTCGCTGGTGCCCTTTGGGCGGTGCGACGCTATGATTTGCGCTTGCCGGGCCGCGTGGCCGGGGGCGGGCGCAAGCGCGTCGAATTGGTCGAACGTCTCGCCGTCGACGCCAAGCGGTCGGTGGCGCTGATCCGTCGCGACGGATGCGAGCACCTGATCCTGATCGGGCCGGAAGGCCATGCGACGATCGAAACCGGGATCGTGGCGCCGGTGCAGCCGACTGCCGAAGTGCCCGCTGAAGCGCCCGCTCGAATCGAGGACGACGTCGCCACGCTGAAGGCCGGAGTGGCCAAGCTGGCCGGCAAGCTCGATTTCCGCGCGATGGTGGATCGTATCCGCCCCGACGCCGAAGCGCCTGCCGTCGAACCTACGCCCGAGTTGGTGGCGCCCGTTGCAGCGGAGTTCGTGCCGTCGACCGAGATGGAGCCCGTCCCTGCGGCCGCGCCCGAACCGCGCGCGCTTGTCGCGGCGAACGATGCCGAACCCGCGCCCGCCGATCCCGAGCCCGCCGCGGCGACCGGGTCGCGCGCCCGCGCCCGTGCAGCCGCCCGTACCCGCGCCCCGCGCGACACCACGCGCTGGAACAAGCGCGCGGTGCGCGAGGCGCTCAATGCGTAAATTCCTCGTCGCGGCCTTCCTGCTGATCGTGCTTCCCGTTGCGGCGCACGCGCAGGTGGCCGCACCGGCACAGGGTGCGACCATCAGCATCGGTGGCGAAGGACCGCTTTCGGCGAAGGCGATCCAGCTCGTCCTGATGATGACGGTGCTCAGCCTTGCACCGGGCCTGCTCATGACAGTGACGAGCTTCACCCGGATGGTGGTGGCGCTGTCACTGCTGCGCACCGGCATCGGTACGCCCGGCGTTCCGCCGAACCCGGTTATCATCAGCCTCGCGCTGTTCCTCAGCTTCTTCGTGATGGCGCCGACCTTCGAAAAGGCATGGGCCGACGGGGTCGAGCCTTACACCAAGGGCAAGCTGACCGAGACAGTGGCGTTCGAGAAGACCACCGAGCCTTTTCGCCAGTTCATGCTTGGCCAGGTGCGTGACAGCGATCTCAAGCTGTTCGCCGATCTGGCGAACAAGAAGATCGCGACGCGGGCGGAAACGCCGCTGACGACGCTCGCGCCGGCCTTCATGATCTCCGAACTGCGCCGCGCGTTCGAGATCGGCTTCTTGTTGCTGCTGCCGTTCCTGGTGATTGATCTGGCGGTATCCGCCGTGCTGATGGCGATGGGCATGATGATGCTGCCGCCGCCGACGATCGCCCTGCCGATGAAGATCATCTTCTTCGTGCTGGTCGATGGTTGGGCGCTGGTTGCAGGCTCGCTGGTGAAAAGCTTCCTGCCACACTGACCGCGGCAGTTCAGGCCTTCAGCAGCTCCCGCGCTCGAGCCGCATCGGCGTCCATTTGCTTGGTCAGTGCTTCCAGGCTGTCGAACTTCGCCTCGGGACGGAGATAGTCGATCAGCGCGACTTCTACCGTCTGGCCATAGAGGTCGCCGCTGAAATCGAAGAAATAGCTCTCCAGCAGCTCCACCGGCGGGTCGAAGCTGGGACGGATGCCCAGATTGGCAACCCCGTCCAGTACGCGCCCGTCGGCCAGCTGCCCGCGCACGGCATAGATGCCATAGGCGGGGCGGAGATATTTGCCGAGGCGCATGTTTGCCGTGGGATAGCCCAGCTGCCGGCCGAGCTTGGCGCCGCCTTCCACAACGCCGGCAATCGCGAAGGGCCGGGTGAGCAGTGCCGCGGCTTCGCGCGGCTCGCCCACCTGCAGATGCGCGCGGATGCGGCTGGAAGAGACGATCGCGCCTTCCTGCATCACTGGCGCCACCGCTTCCGCCGTGAAGCCCAGCGCAGTGCCTAATGCGGCGAGCGTCGCGACATCGCCCTCACGGCCCTTGCCGAAGGTGAAATCCTCGCCCGTCACCACGCCCGCCGCGCCGATCGTTTCGATCAGCTGTTCTGCGAACTGGCGCGCGGACAGCCGCGCCAGCGTCGCGTCGAAATGGAAGACCAGCATGGCATCGGCGCCAGCGGCGGCGAATAGGCGCTCGCGCTGGTCCAACGTCGTCAGGCGGAAGGGCGGCGCATCTGGCTGGAAGAAGCGGCGGGGATGGGGATCGAACGTAGCGACGATCGCCGGCCGGCTTTCTGCCCGCGCGCGTTCCACCGCCCGGCCGACCACGGCCTGGTGCCCGAAATGGAAGCCATCGAAATTCCCGAGCGCGACGATCGCGCCCCGGAGGGGAAGCGGAACCGCCGAGCCGCCGTCCAGCCGCTGCATGCGGCTGGCTATAGGGATCGGTGCGGGCGATGCCAATGGGTTGGGGGCGCTTTGCCGGGCGTCAGCGCTGCGGCACCATCCCCGATCGCAGCACGCGCAAGACGTTGCCGCCCATCACCTTGGCTATTTCCTGTTCCGAAAAGCCGCGATCGACCAGCGCTTGCGTCACCAGCAACAGCTGCGACGCATCGAACCCCGTGGCCACCGCACCGTCGAAATCCGATCCCAGTCCAACATGATCGACGCCCACCAGGTCACGGACATGGGCGATTGCTTCCGCCACCGCCCTTGGGCTGGTCGAACAAATCGCCGCGTCCCAATAGCCAATGCCGATGACGCCGCCGGTGCGGGCGATGCCGCGGATCTCTTCGTCGGTCAGGTTGCGGTTCATCTTGCATGTCGCCTGCACGCCGCCATGGCTGGAAATTACCGGGCGGCGCGCGATCGCGAGGATATCGGCAACCGCTGCGTGGCTGGCATGGGCGACATCGACAATCATGCCCATCGCCTCCATCCGGCGCATCACCTGTCGGCCCAGCGGGGTCAGTCCGCCTTTCGCCATGCCGTGCATCGACCCGGCGACGCGATTGTCAAAGAAATGTGCGAAACCCGCCATGCGGAAGCCGGCAGCGTACAGGCGGTCGAGATTGGCAATATCGCCCTCGATATCGTGCAATCCTTCAATCGACAGCAGCCCGCCCACGGCCGATTTCCCCCGCGCACGATCGGCGAGGAGCGTGTCTAGGTCAGCGGCCGATCGGATCACGCGCAGTTGCCCGTCCGATCCTTGGGCGGCGCGCGCCAGCTTCTCGGCGTGCCACAGCGAACGCTGGAGTAGCGAGCGCCAGGTGCGCGGCGGCTGCAGCTGGGCGATGGCGAGCAGCGTGATATTGTCGCTGTCCGCGTCGTTGGCGTCGTAATTCTGGTGACGCGGCGTCTTGGTGACGGAGGAAAAGACCTGCAGCGCGACATTGCCCGCCTGCAGCCGCGGCAGATCCACCTGGCCGCGATTGGCATGGTCCAGCAGGCTGCGCCGCCAGAGCAGCGTATCGGCATGCAGGTCGGCGATGGCGAGCCTGGCGTGCAGCCTGCGGGTCTGCGTCGTCACGCGGGGCAGGGCGGTGGCGACCACCCGGTTCATCCCCGCTTCCACCACCACCGGGGCGATCCCGAAAAAGCCGATCCCGGCGGTGGCGACCACCGCGAACAGCCCAATCAGGACCCCCTGCTTCATCGCCGCCTTGCGAGCGTTACGAAGCTATAGCCCGGGCGGTCGGCTTCGGCGGCATGGTCCTCGCGTGCGGTTTCGCGCCAAACTCCGGGATCGAACGCGGGGACAAGCGCGTCGCCATCGGCATCCAGATGGACTTCGGTAAGTTCGATCTGGTCGGCGTGGTCGAGGAACAGCGCGAAAATTTCCGCCCCGCCGATCACCGCAGCATCCGCGCCCGCCATCAATAGCGCCGCATCCGACGTGTGCGCAACCTCAGCTCCCTCGGCGTGCCAGTCGGTGTCGCGGGTCAGCACGATATGGCGGCGGCCCGGCAGTGGCGAGGGAAAGGAGTCGAATGTCTTGCGCCCCATGATCATCGGCCGGCCCATGGTCTGAGCCTTGAAGCGCTTCAGGTCCGCCGGCAGCCGCCACGGCAGCTGGCCGTCGCGGCCGATCACGCCATTGTCGGCCCGGGCGAGATGAAAGGTGATCATATCGCCACGTCCGCCTTGATGTGCGGCTGGGCGACATAGTCGTGGATCACGAAATCCTCGAATGCATAGGCGTCGATCGCCGGCGGCTGGCGCAGGATCTCCAGCCGGGGAAGCGGCCCGGGGGTGCGGCCCAGCTGCTCGCGGGCCTGGTCGAGATGGTTGAGGTACAGGTGGCAATCGCCGCCCGTCCAGATGAAGTCGCCCGCCTCCAGCCCGGCCTGCTGCGCCAGCATATGGGTGAGCAACGCATAGCTGGCGATGTTGAACGGTACGCCCAGGAAGATGTCCGCCGAACGCTGGTAGAGCTGCAGGCTCAGCCGGCCGTTCGCCACATGGCACTGGAACAGGCAGTGGCACGGCGCGAGCGCCATCGCGCCCAGTTCGCCTGGATTCCAGGCGGAGACGACCATCCGCCGCGAAGCGGGGTTGGTCTTCAGCGTGTGGACCAGTTCGGCGATCTGATCGATATGGCGGCCGTCGGCAGACTCCCAGTCGCGCCACTGCTTGCCATATACGGGGCCTAGATCGCCCTGTTCGTCGGCCCACTCGTCCCAGATGCGCACCTTGCGCTCCTGCAGCCAGCGGACATTGGTGTCGCCGCGCAGGAACCACAGCAGCTCGATCAGGATCGATCGGATATGCAGCTTCTTGGTGGTCAAAAGGGGGAAGCCCTTGCGCAGATCGAACCGCATCTGCGCGCCGAACACGCTGCGGGTGCCGGTGCCGGTACGGTCCATCACTTCCACGCCGTCGTTGAGCGCGCGGGCCATCAGGTCGAGATATTGCTGCATGGCGCGGAACCTAGCGGCGGCAGGCGCCCGAGTCATCCGCCTTTGCTCCACTTCGGACCTCCGATCCGGAGCCGATCCCGCTTCGCGCGGGCACGCCGTCATGGCACCCCGATGCGATGCTGGTGCGGCATTCCCCCTTGCGCATCGCCGATCTGCGGGCGGCAACCGGGCTGTTCGTTCGGCTGGCCGATGCACCGCAGGAAATCGGCGCCTTCGCCTATCTCGATCGCGACTGGCGACTGCTCGGCATGCGTCACGTCGCCGGCCAGGCCGCAGGCCGGCTGGACGTGCCGGTCCGTGCGGTGGTGGCCGATGCGCTGGCCTTCGATGCGCGCGCGGTGCTGATGGCGCACAACCATCCCAGCGGCGATCCCACGCCCAGTCCTGCCGATCGATCGACCACGCACCTGCTGCTGCGTGCGCTGGAGCCGCTCGACTTGCGGCTGGCCGATCACCTGGTGATCGCCCGCGCCGGCATCGCCAGCTTCCGCGAGCTCGGCTGGCTTTAGCCGGCCAGCGCGGTCAGCAGGCTGCGATAATATGTGATCGACGGAGCGATCTCGCTCAGCGGCGTACGTTCGTTCAGTCCATGCGAGAAACTATCGCTGTCCTTCATGAACTTCGGGCTCACGCCGTAGCTGGGTATGCCCTTGGCGCGGAACCACATCGAATCGCTGGCCCCCGCGCTCATCGCCGGCACCACCGGCACGCCGGGAAAGCGGGCTTGGACCGCCTTGGTAACCGCCTGCATCACATCGGGGCGAAGGGGCGAGGCCGGGCTGGCGACGCTGCCGCTGTCCAGCGTGCGGATTTGCACCGTCGGGTCGCCCACCACCTGTGCGAGCGTTGCACGCACAGCCTCCACCGGCGTGCCGGGGAAGATGCGGCAGTTAACGTTGGCGGTCGCGCGCTGGGGCAGCGCGTTGGTGGCGTGGCCGGCGCTCACCATCGTTGCGACGCAGGTGGTGCCGGTCTGTCCCACCGTGGCGGGATCGCCGCGTAGCAGGGCCAGTGCTTCGGCATCTTGCGGGTTGGCGACAAACCGGCGGATCACCGCCGCCCGTTCGGGCGTCGCTTCCTTCGCTGCGGCTTCCCAGCTGGCGCGGGTGATCGCGTCCACCTGCCCGGGGAAGCTATGGGCTTCTATCTTCGCCAGCGCATGGGCGAGCGCATAGATCGCATTGTCCTTGCGCGGCGCGCTCGAATGGCCGCCGGCATTGGTCACCGTCAGCTCGTAATCGGCATAGGTCTTCTCGGCGCCGTCGATGCCGAAGGTGGTAGGCTTGCCCGCTTCGTCCAGCCCGCCCCCGCCGCCGTCGATGTTGAGCAGCATTTCCGCGTCGGGAAACCGATCGGCCATCGCCGCGGTAGTCTTCATTGCCGTCTCCTCGTCGCCGGAGAGGAGCAGCACGATATCGCGGCCGGGGCGGAAGCCGCTGCGCTTCAGATCGATCAGCGTGGCGACCATCGTCGAGATGTCGTACTTCATGTCGGTCGCGCCGCGACCGAAGATATAGCCGTTTTCCACCACTGCAGTGAACGGATCGCGGGTCCAATCCGCCGGCTTGGCTTCCACCACGTCCATATGGCCCGAAATCAGCAGCGGCTTGGCGCCGTTCTTCGCCTTGCCGGTGCCGCGATAGCGCGCGACCAGATAGGCCGTATCGCCCATCGCCACGATCTCCACATCGCCATCGGCAAAGCCTCCTGCGACCAGCACGGACTTCAGATAGGCGGCGTAGGCCGGCGTCTGGTTGCCGGGCCCCGCCACGCTGCGATAGGCGATGCCGCGCTTCAACAATTCCAGCGCCTGCGCCTCGGCCTGGCTCGCGGGCAGCGGTGCGCTGACAAGCGCGAGCGCCGCAGCAGCGGCGGCAAAGAACGGCATGGACATGAACAGATCCCCAGCTTCGGTTTGGCGGAAAGCCTAGCCGCTGAGCGAGGGACGTCAATCGCGCGTACCGGCGGTTGCCAGCCGCGTCGCGCTCCCCTAACCAGCGTGTTGATCGCGCCGGTGCCCTGACCAGGGCTTAATCGGGAATGCGGTGCGGGCGCTCCGGCGCCCAAATCCGCGGCTGTCCCTGCAACTGTGAGCGGATAGCGCGATGCACTGGCCTCCGTCCGAGGGGCAGCCACTGGGCGGCAACGCCTGGGAAGGCGTGCAGCGCGCGGTGACCCGCAAGCCAGGAGACCTGCCGGCGTCCGGTCGCTCTTGCCCTGGTCCAGGGGATGACCGCGGCACGGTGTACTCCGTCTGAGCGACGCATGAGCGGCGGGGGCCGCCATGGGTTCGCGCGTCGGTCGCTCATGGCGTCCGGCCGGGGTGCGGGCCGGCCGCGTGCGGCAAGGCTCCCGCCAGGTCGCACGACGCCGCCGGAGTACCGAAACGTGCCCGTTCCTTCCTTGCGTTCGCGCATCGCCCTGCTGTTTGCAGGCCTGATCGCCGCCAATCTCGCCGCCTGGAGCTGGGCGTTCGTCTTGTTCCACGCCGAGCCGCTGATGCTCGGCGCCGCGCTGCTCGCCTGGGGGCTGGGGCTGCGCCATGCCGTCGATGCGGATCACATCGCCGCGATCGACAACGTCACCCGCAAGCTGATGAACGACGGCCAGCGGCCGATCGCCACCGGCCTGTGGTTCGCGATCGGCCATTCGGGTATCATCGCCATCGCCGCCACCGCCGTCGCGCTCACCACCCACGCATTGACGGGCATGGGCGCGTTTCAGGAAGTCGGCGGGGTGATCGCCACCGCCGTCTCGGCGCTGTTCCTGTTCGCCATCGCCGCGATGAACCTCCTCATCCTGCGCTCGGTCTGGAAGACCTTCCGGCACGTCCGCGCCGGCGGTGCCTATGTGGATGACGACCTCGACCTGCTGCTCGCCGCGCGCGGGCCGCTGTCCCGGCTGTTCGGGCCCATGTTCCGACTCGTGCGCAAGAGCTGGCACATGGCGCCGCTCGGTTTCCTGTTCGGTCTGGGCTTCGATACGGCCACCGAAGTGGCGATCCTCGGCATGTCGGCGGGGCAGGCGGCACACGGCGTGTCGCTCGGCACGCTCTTGGTGCTGCCGGCGCTGTTCGCCGCTGGGATGGCGCTGGTGGATACGCTGGACGGCGTCGTGATGCTCGGTGCCTATCGATGGGCGTTCGTGAAGCCGATCCGCAAACTCTATTACAACATCACTATCACGCTCATCTCGGCACTGGTGGCGATCGGAATCGGCGGCATCGAGGCGCTGGCGCTGATCGGGGAGAAGATGGGTTGGACCGGCGGGGCGTTCGGCCTCGCCGCCAATCTGGGGGCGCATTTCAATGGGCTGGGTTTCGCGATCATCGCCCTATTCGTCGCCTGCTGGGTGATCAGCGTCGCCATCTATCGGTGGCAGAGGCTGGACGAGATCGAGGTGCGGGTCTAGAGACTTGGGCGAAGGCTCTCACGGGCTTTCACCAAAGATCGCGCCGGTGCCCCATAAAGGGGCTTAATCGGGAATGCGGTGCGGGGAGCTTTCCCCAAATCCGCGGCTGTCCCTGCAACTGTGAGCGGATAGCGCGATGCACTGGCCTCCTTGTGAGAGGCAGCCACTGGGCCACGACGGCCTGGGAAGGCGTGCAGCGTGCCGTGACCCGCGAGCCAGGAGACCTGCCGGCGCAACGGTCGCTCTTGCCTTGGTCCAGGGGATGGCCGCGGCACGGTCTTGCTTCCGTTCGAGCGACGAAGCTGTGCGGCTGGGGCTGCACGGTCGCGTGGTGTCGGGCGTTCTTCGCGCCCGCCCGTCGTCGCGCGCCGGCTGGACGTTTGGTCCGGCAAGCCCCTCCGCGTGTTCGCTCGGGCGCGGGGGAAGACATGCATGACCGACCTGTCCAAGGTCCCCGTTACCATCGTCACCGGCTTTCTCGGCGCCGGCAAGACCACGCTGATCCGCCACCTGATCCAGAATGCCGGAGGGCGCCGCCTGGCGGTGGTCGTCAACGAATTTGGCACGCTCGGCGTCGACGGCGAAATCCTGAAATCCTGCGCCATTCCCGATTGCCCCGCCGAGAACATCGTCGAACTGGCCAATGGCTGCATCTGCTGCACCGTCGCCGACGACTTCATCCCCACGGTCGAGCGGCTGCTCGCGCTGGAGCCGCGCCCCGACCACATCCTGATCGAGACCTCGGGCCTCGCGCTGCCCAAGCCGCTGCTCAAGGCGTTCGACTGGCCGGCGATCCGCAGCCGCATCACCGTCGACGGCGTGCTCGCACTGGCCGATGCCGAGGCGGTGGCGGAAGGCCGGTTCGCGCCCGATCTGGTTGCGCTGGAGGCGCAGCGTGCGGCCGATCCGGGGATCGACCATGAGACGCCGCTGGCCGAAGTATTCGAGGACCAGCTCGCCTGCGCCGACATGGTGCTGCTCACCAAGGTGGATCTCGCGGGACCGGAGGGCGTCGCCGCCGCCCGCGCGGTGATCGCCGCCGAGGCGCCGCGGCCGGTGCCGGTGGTCGAGATCCGCGAGGGCGCGATCGACCCGCGCGTGATCCTGGGGCTGGGCGCCGCGGCCGAGGACGACCTCGCCGCGCGCCCCTCGCACCATGACGGCGCCGACGATCACGAGCATGAGGATTTCGACAGTACCGTCGTGACCTTCGGCGAGATCGCCGACCCGGCCGAGCTGGTCGCCCGCATCGAGCGGCTGGCGCGCGAGCACAAGGTGCTGCGGGTGAAGGGCTATGCGGCGGTGGCGGGCAAGCCGATGCGGCTGCTCGTTCAGGCGGTGGGGAGCCGCGTGCGCCATCAGTATGACCGTCCCTGGCGCCGGGGCGAGCCGCGCGGCACCGCGCTGGTGGCGATCGCCGAGCATGACCATGTCGATGCCGCAGCCTTCCGCGCGGTGCTGGCGGGCTGAGGCACAAGGGCGATGCACGTCCTGTTCCGCGAAACGCACGGGCTGGAGGAAAACGCCGTGCCCCAGGACCTCGGGCAAGCGCCAGCGGACCTGGTGGTGCTGTCCTTTTCCGACAGCGATCTCGGCGCGTTCGCAGCTGCTTGGACCGGGGCGCGGGAGGTACTGCCGTCGCTGCGGCTGGCCAACCTGGCGACGCTAATGCATCCGCTGTCGGTCGATACCTATGTCGAACGCACATTGTCTGGCGCGAAGGGAATCCTGATCCGGCTGATCGGCGGCATGCCCTATTGGAGCTACGGCCTGCAGCAGGTCGAGGCGCTCGCTCGGGAGCGGGGGATAGCGCTGGCAGTACTCCCGGCAGACGGCCGGCCGGACGCGCGGCTAGAGGCGGCGTCGACGGTGCCTTTTGGGGTGCTGCGGGATCTAACGGCGCTCTGCGAAGCGGGTGGCGCTGATGCTGCACGGGCGGCACTGGGCCTGCTGGCAAGGGCCGCGAATGTCGGTGCAGGGGGCGTCGAGGCGTCCGAGCCGCTGCCGGCGTTCGGCCTCTGGCACCCGAGCCACGGCGTCATCTTCCTCCCTACCCGTCATGTCCGCGAAGGCGGGGATCCATTTGCCAGCACGTCGGGGACAGGAGCCGAAAGCGTTCCAGCGATGGATCCCCGCCTTCGTGGACATGACGAGGGGGGTGAGCGGGCCGGGCAACCAAGCTGGGCCTGCACCGGCCGGCCCCTGGTCCTCATTGTCTTCTACCGTTCCTACCTTGCCGCCTGCGACGTCGCGCCCTTCGAGGCGCTGCATGCCGCGTTCGACCAGCGCGGCTTCGACGCGTTGTCGATCTTCGTGCCATCGCTCAAAGCACCGGACGCCCGTGCGCAGGTCGAGGCTTGGGTGCGTGACCTTGCCCCCGCCGCGATCGTCAACGCCACTGCCTTCTCCGCCCGCGACGATTCAGGGCAAAGCCCACTCGACGTGGCGGGCGTACCCGTGTTCCAGCTTGCGCTCGCCACCACCTCGCGGGACGCATGGGCGAGCTCGGACCGCGGTCTGTCGCCCGCCGATCTCGCAATGCATGTCGTGCTGCCGGAGATCGACGGCCGCATCTTCGCCGGCGTCGCCAGCTTCAAACAGGCGGAAGCGCGCGACGAAGCATTGGGCTTTGCCCGCACCGCTCATCGCGCCGAGCCGGAGCGGATCGGCGCCATTGCCGATCGAGTCGGGGCTTGGGTGACGCTGGCCGCCAAGCCACTGGCCGAGCGGCGGATCGCGCTGCTGCTCTCCACCTATCCGGGCAGGGACTGGCAGCTTGCGCATGCCGTGGGGCTGGATGCACTTGCCTCGGCAGAGGCCATCGCCGCCGATCTGGGTGAGCCGGTGAAGGACCTCGCCCTGCGGTTACAGGCGGAAACGCTGTGCTGGCCGCTCGCCGCCTATGAGGAAGCGCTCGCCAGTCTGTCGGAGCCGCTGCGGGCGGCATTGCGCGATTCCTGGGGCGATGCCGCGCACGATCCCGCCTTCCGCGAAGGCGCCTTCCATTTCGCCGCGCTCCGTGCGGGCAAGCTGCTGGTCGCGCTCCAGCCCGAGCGCGGCGACCCGGCGACGCGGGAGGACAGCTATCACGACGTTACGCGCGTGCCACGCCATGCCTATGTCGCCTTTTACCTCTGGTTGCGCGCCCAGGGCGTCGATGCTTTGGTCCATATCGGCGCGCACGGCACGCTGGAATGGCTCCCGGGCAAGGCAGTGGCGCTGTCGGGCGGCTGTTGGCCCGAGGCGCTGATCGCCGACCTGCCAATCCTCTATCCCTTCATCGTCAACGATCCCGGCGAGGCCGCGCAGGCGAAGCGGCGGACCGGCGCCGTCACGATCGGCCACTTGCCGCCGCCGCTGAAGACCGCCGGCACCGGCGCCGGCCTGGCGCGGATCGAGGCGCTGCTCGACGAATTCTCGAGCGCGGTGGGTCTCGATCCAGCTCGGCGCGATCGGCTCCAGTCCGCGATCCGCGACGAGGCGCGCGCCGTCGGGCTGGAAGCGGAACTCGGGCTGGATTGCGCGGCTAGCACGGCCGAGGCGATCGCCCGCATCGATCGCTTCGTCTGCGACGTGAAGGAGGGGCAGTATGGCGACGGCCTCCATGTCTTCGGGCGCGGCGCGTGCGGCGCGGCGGAGCGGGAGGGGCTGCTCGCCGGGCTGGCGGGCGGGCGTGTGCCGCCCGGGCCCTCAGGCTCTCCCTATCGCGGCCGCAGCGATGTGCTGCCCACGGGGCGAAACCTCTACACCATCGATCCGCGCGCAGTGCCCTCCCGCGCGGCGCACGCCCAGGGCATCGTCCTCGCCGACGAGCTGATCCGCCGCCACCTCCAGGATCATGGCGACTATCCCAAGGGGCTGGTGATCGATTTGTGGGGGTCGGCGACGATGCGCACCGCCGGTGAGGAGTTCGCGATGGCGCTGCACCTGCTCGGTGCCGCGCCCCTCTGGGATCCGGCCTCGGAACGAGTGACGGGCGTGGAGATCCTGCCGATCGCGCTGCTTGATCGCCCGCGCATCGACGTCACGCTGCGCATTTCCGGCCTGTTCCGCGATGCCTTCCCGGCGCTGCCTCAGCTGTTCGGCCAGGCGGTTCGGGCGCTGGCGGCGCGCGACGAGCCAGCCGAGCGGAACCCCTTTGTGGGCCAGGAGGCGGCCCCGCGCGTCTATGGCCCTCAGCCCGGAAGCTATGGCCTTGGGATCGGCGACGCGGCAGAGCGCTACAGCGCATCGGCCCGGCAGGCGGCGGGCGAAGCATGGCTCGCTGCCTCGGATCATGCATTTGACGGCCGCGAGGCGCAGGCCGATCCCGCCGGCATCCGTGCCCGCGTGGGTGCCGCCGATGCCTTTGTCCACCTCCAGGATCTGCCGGAGACCGATCTGCTGCTCGCTGCCGACTATGCCGCGCACGAGGCGGGGTTCGCCGCCGCAAAGGCGCTGGGTGGGGGCAGTGCCGCGCTCTACCATCTCGACGCGCGCAACCCGGCCCGCCCGGTGGCGCGTCCGCTGACCGAGGAGATCGCCCGTGTCGTCCGTGCCCGCGCCGCGCAGCCGGGCTGGATCGCAGGCATGCGCCGCCATGGCTTTCGCGGCGCGGCCGAGATCGCGGCGACGCTCGACCATCTCGGCGCCTTCGCGCATCTGGCGAACGCGGTGCCGCCGCAGCTGTTTGACGTCTATTTTGATGCGACGCTCGGCGATGCGGAGGTGCGCGATTTCCTCGCCCGCGAGAACCCAGCGGCACTAGCGGCCATGGAGGCGCGGTTCGCGGCGCTGCACGCGGCGGGGCTGTGGCAAACGCGCCGCAACTCGATCCTCGCCGGCCTGGGAGGCGCGGCATGAGCGGCTTCGCGGTGCGCGGTTGGTGCCCCGACGCGTGGCGGCCGATGGCAGCGGGCGACGGCCTGCTGGTACGGGTGAAGCCCGTGCTCGGCCGGCTGACGCAGGCGCAGGTCCGCGGGCTGAGCGCGGCGGCGCTGGCGCATGGCAATGGCTGGATCGATTGCACCAGCCGCGCCAATCTGCAGCTGCGCGGCGTTGCCGAAGCGACATGGCCGGCCTTGCTGGAGCAGTTGGTCGCACTTGGCTTGGTCGATCCTGATCCCGCGCGGGAAGCGCGGCGCACCCTGCTCGTCGCGCCCGATTGGCGCGCGGGGGACGACAGCCACCGCATCGCTACCGATCTGCTGGCGCAACTCGGCGCACTGCCCGCGCTTCCCAGCAAGATGGGCTTCGTGATCGATGCCGGCTCTGCCCCGGTGCTCGCCGACGCGCCCGGCGACTTCCGGGTCGAGCGAGCGGCGGACGGCGGCCTCCTGCTCCGCGCCGCGGGGCGGCAGCGTGGCGTCGTGGTTGCACCGGGGCAAGCGGCGGAGGCACTGGTCCGGATCGCGCACTGGTTCGTCGAGAGCGGCGGATCGGCGGCGGGGCGCATGGCGCGACACGCCGCGCCGCTGCCCGGCTGGGCGGCGGGGGACGCGATGCCGGCCGCCGGTGGGCCGCGCCTCGCGCCTGGGCGCCACGCACTGGGCCGCGTCCTGGGCCTGCCGTTCGGGCAGGTCCATGCTGCGCTGTTGTCCGACAAGGCGGCGATCCGCGTCACGCCCTGGCGCTTGCTGCTCACCGAGGGCGTCGACGGCACGCTGCCCGGGCTGATCGACGATCCCGCCGATCCGCTGCTGCGCGCCGATGCCTGCGCCGGCGCGCCCGCCTGCCCACAGGCGAGCATCGCCACCCGCGATCTCGCTCGCCAACTCGCGCCGCATGTCGTGGGGCGGCTGCACGTCTCTGGCTGCGCAAAGGGCTGTGCCCGCGCCGACAGCGCCGATGTGGTCGTCACCGGGCGCGACGGGCTGCTCGATCTGGCCTTTCATGCTCGTCCCGGTGCGCAGCCAGCCCATGCCGGGCTCAACCCTGCCGGCCTGCGCGCCCTGTTCGGAATCGATTGATGCCCCACACCTATGAAACCGATGGCGCCGCCATCTACCAGCAGTCCTTCGCGATGATCCGCACCGAGGCCGATCTCTCCCGCTTCTCGGGCGAGGAAGAGCCGGTGGCGGTGCGGATGATTCATGCCGCCGGCATGATCGCGCTGGCGCCGCATATCCGCTTCTCGTCCGGCTTCGCCAGCACGGCGCGGGCGGCGCTGGCCGACGGTGCGCCGATCCTGTGCGACGCGCGCATGGTCTCGGAAGGGATCACCCGCGTCCGCCTGCCGTCGAACAATCCCGTGCTCTGCACCCTGCACGACGCTGCGGTGCCGCCGCTGGCGCAGCGCATGGCCAACACCCGTTCGGCCGCCGCGCTGGAGCTGTGGCGTCCGCATCTCGCCGGATCGGTCGTCGCGATCGGCAACGCGCCTACCGCGCTGTTCCACCTGCTCAACATGCTGGAGGATCCGCATTGCCCGCGCCCCGCGGCGATCATCGGCTGTCCAGTGGGTTTTGTGGGCGCCGCGGAATCAAAGGCAGCGCTTTGGGCCGCTCCCCCGGCCCCGTGCTGCATCGTCGAAGGCCGGCTCGGCGGTAGCGCGATCACCGTCGCCGCCGTCAACGCGCTGGCGAGCCGCGCCGAATGAGCTCCGGCACCATTCACGGCGTCGGTCTTGGCCCCGGCGCGCCCGATCTGCTCAGCGTGCGTGCCGATCGGCTGGTGCGCGGCGCGCGGCACGTCGCCTATTTCCGCAAGGCCGGGCGGCCGGGCCAGGCGCGGCGCATCGCCGAAGGAATGCTGCGCGCCGACGCGGTCGAACTGCCGATGGAATATCCGGTGACGACGGAGATCCCCGTCACCGATCCGCGGTACAATGCCTGGCTTTCGGCCTTCTATGCCGATTGCACCGAACGTCTGCTCGCGCTGGCCAGGGAGGGCGAGGACGTGGTGGTGCTGTGCGAGGGCGATCCGTTCTTCTACGGCTCGTTCATGCACCTGCATGCGCGGCTTTCCGGCCGGGCACCGGTGGCGGTGGTGCCGGGGATCACCGGCATGGCAGGCGCCTGGAACGCCACCGGCCAGCCGATCACTTGGGGCGACGACGTGCTGACGATCGCCATGGCGACGCTGCCCGAAGAGGAACTGGTCCGCCGCATTCGCGATACCGATGCGCTGGTGGTGATGAAGATCGGCCGCAACTTGGCCAAGCTGCGCCGTGCGGTTGCGGCGGCGGGCCGCGAGGCCGAGGCCTGGCTGGTCGAACACGCGGCGATGCCCGATCAGCGGGTTACGCTGCTCGCGGAGGCGACGAGCGTAACGCCCTATTTCTCGATCCTGCTGATCCACGGTCGGGGGCGGCGGCCATGACCGGCTGGTTGGCCATTGCCGGGCTGGGACCGGGCGACGATGCACTGGTCACGCCGGAGGTCACCGACGCGCTGGCGCAGGCGACGGATATCGTCGGCTATATCCCTTATGTCGCGCGGATCGCGCCGCGTGCGGCGCTGACGCTGCACGCTTCGGACAATCGGGTGGAACTGGATCGCGCTGCGCTCGCGCTCGATCTGGCGGTGCGGGGCCGGCGGGTGGTGGTCGTCTCCTCGGGCGATCCGGGCGTGTTCGCCATGGCGGCTGCGGTGTTCGAGGCGCTGGAGACCGGGCCGGAGGCGTGGCGCGCGCTCGACATCCGCGTCCTGCCGGGCATCACCGCGATGCTGGCGGCAAGCGCGCGGGCCGGCGCGCCGCTCGGCCATGATTTCTGCGCGATCAACCTCTCGGACAATCTCAAGCCCTGGGCGCTGATCGAAAAGCGCCTCCGGCTGGCGGCCGAGGCGGATTTCGCGATGGCCTTCTACAATCCGCGGTCGAAGGCCCGGCCGGAGGGCTTTGCGCGCGTGCTGGACGTGCTGCGCGCATGCTGCGGCGCAGATCGGCCCGTCCTCTTCGCCCGCGCGGTTTCCACGCCGCAGGAGGCGCTGCGCATCGTGCCGCTAGGGGATGCCCGCGCCGAAATGGCGGACATGCGCACGATGGTGATCCTGGGCTCCAGCCGCACACGCGTTATCGATCGCGCGGCCGGGCCGATCCTCTACACGCCGCGCTTCGTGGCGGAGGGCGTGTGAGCCAGCCAGTCGAGCACCGCTTCGGGTTTCGTCACCTCGGCGCGCGGCGGCAGCGCCGGACGGTCGATCATCAGCACGGGAAGGCCCAGCGCACGGGCGGCGATCAGCTTGGCTTCGGCGCCGCTGCCTCCGGCATTTTTGCAGACAACAAGGTCGATGCGGTGCGCGGCCATCAGCGCATGGTCGCGCTCCGGAGTGAATGGGCCGCGATCGACGATCAGATGATGGTCGGGCAGCGGCGGCGGCACGGCCGGTGCATCGACGAAGCGCAGGACATAGTGGTGCTGGGGCTGGCGGGCGAACGCTGCGATATGCAGCCGACCCAGCGCCAGCAGCACCCGCCGGGCCGATCCATTGAGCGCAGCGACGGCGCCATCGATGTCCGGCACATGCTGCCAGCGATCCCCTGCGACCGGCGCCCAGGCAGGGCGGGTGAGTGCGAGCAGCGGCACGCCGCTGGCTGCCGCCGCGGTAACGGCGTTACCGCTCATCGTCGCGGCGAAAGGGTGGGTCGCATCCACGAGATGCGTCACCTGCTGTTCGCGCAGATAGGTCGCCAGCCCCTCCGCGCCGCCGAACCCGCCGACCCGAATCGGGATCGGCTGCGCGCGCGGATGATCGGTGCGGCCGGCATAGCTCAGCGTCGCGGGCACGCCCCGCTGCGCCAGCAGGTGGGCAAGCGCGCTCGCTTCGGTGGTGCCGCCCAGCAGCAGGATGTTCGGCATGGCTGAGCTCCCCTGGTTGACCATCCTCGGCCTTGGCGAAGACGGGGTGGACGGCCTCTCCGCCGCCGCCCGCGCGGCACTCGACGACGCCGATCTGGTGATGGGCGCTGCCCGCCACCTGGCACTGCTGCCGGGGCTTAAGTGCGGAGCGGTGGAATGGCCAGTGCCCTTCGCCGATGGTGTACCGCTGCTACTGGCCAAGCGTGGGCGGCGGGTGGTGCTGCTCGCATCCGGCGATCCGTTCTGGTTCGGCGCGGGGACCAGCGTGACTCGCCACCTCGCGCCCGATGAATGGGTCGCGCATCCGGCGCCCTCCAGCTTCGCGCTCGCCGCCGCGCGGCTGGGCTGGGCGCTGGAGGAGACCGGCTGTCTGGGCCTCCATGCGGCGCCCTTGGCCCGGCTGCGCCCGCATCTGGCGCGGGGCCGCCGCCTGCTGGTATTGGTGCGAGACGGCGCGGCAGTGGCCGGGCTGGCGGGCTATCTGGAGGGGCAGGGATTCGGCGCTTCCGCGCTGCATGTGCTGGAGGCGCTGGGCGGGCAGCGCGAGCGACGCCGGTGCGTGCCGGCTGCCGGCTTCGCGCTCGACGACATCGCGCATCCGGTGCTGGTCGGCATCGAACTAACCGGGGGGGGTGCGGTGCTGCCGGTTGCCTCCGGCCTGCCGGACGACTGGTTTGCGTCGGACGGCCAACTCACCAAGCGGCCGGTGCGTGCACTCACGGTATCCGCGCTGGCGCCTCAGCCGGGTGAGTTGCTGTGGGATATCGGCGCGGGATCGGGTTCGATCGGCATCGAGTGGCTGCTGGCGCATCCTGCCAACCGTGCCGTGGCGATTGAGGCCGATCCGATCCGCGCCGACCGCGCTCGCGCCAATGCCGCCGCGCTCGGGGTCGATCGGCTGACCGTGCTGACTGGGCGGGCGCCGGGCCTGTTGCCATCCGATCGGCCCGATGCGGTGTTCATCGGTGGCGGCCTTTCGCAGGGGATGCTCGACGCCCTTTGGGCGCGATTGCCGGCGGGGGCGCGGATGGTGGCCAATGCGGTGACGCTCGAATCCGAAGCGCTGCTCGCGCAGTGGCACGGCGCAAATGGCGGCAGCCTGCTACGCATCGACCTCGCCGACGCGGCGCCGCTCGGCAGTCGGCATGGCTGGAAGGCGCGCTATCCCGTGGTGCAATGGAGCGTCACGCGATGATCGTCGCCGGCTTCGGCTATCGCAGCGGCGCGACGCTGGAGTCGCTGCGCGCCGCGCTTGCGTTGGCCCAGCGGGGTGCCCCCGGCGTCACGCACGTCGCGACCGTGGCGGACAAGCTGCCGCTGGTCGTCGGCCTCGGCCTGCCGACGATCGATGTCGCGGAACTGCACGCGATCGAAACGGCCACTCGGTCCGCCGCCAGCCTTGCCGCTCGCGGCACCGGCAGCGTCGCCGAGGCCGCCGCGCTTGCCGCTGCCGGCCCGGGTGCGCGGCTGCTCGTGTCCCGCCGCATTTCCGAAGACCGCCTAGCCACCTGCGCCATCGCTCAAGGGACCCTTGCATGACTGTCCATTTCATCGGCGCCGGCCCCGGCGCACCCGATCTGCTCACGCTGCGCGGCCGCGACCTGATCGCGGCCAGTCCGGTGTGCCTCTATGCCGGCTCGCTGATCCCGGAAGCGATCCTCGGCCATTGCCCGCCCGGTGCCCGGATCGTGAACACCGCGCCGATGCATCTCAATCAGATTGTTGAGGAAATCCAGGCGGCGGAGGAGGCGGGCCATGATGTTGCCCGGCTGCATTCGGGCGATCTTTCGGTCTGGTCGGCGATGGGCGAGCAGCTCCGCCGGCTCCGCGCGCTTGGCATTCCCTTCACCGTCACGCCCGGCGTGCCCGCCTTCTCGGCGGCGGCGGCCGCGCTGGAGGCGGAGCTGACGCTGCCCGAACTCGGCCAGTCGCTGGTGCTAACCCGCACTCCCGGCCGTGCCAGCCGGATGCCCGAACGCGAGAGCCTGGCCAACTTCGCCGCCACCGGCGCTACCCTGGCGATCCACCTTTCGATCCACAACCTGGCGAAGGTCGTGGCCGATCTGCTGCCGGTCTATGGTGCACACTGCCCGGCCGCAGTGGTGTGGCGAGCGAGCTGGCCCGATGAACGAATCGTGTGCGCGACGTTAGCGATGATTGAAGCGGCGGTGGCCGGCAGCATCGAACGGACGGCGCTGATTCTCGTCGGGCCGGTGCTGGGGGCGACGGACTTCGCCGAAAGCAGTCTGTACGCGCCCGGCTATGATCGCCGCTTCCGCCTGCAGGCGGCGCTATGAGCCTCCCCGGCCTCATCATTGCCGCACCCGCATCGGGCACCGGCAAGACAACGGTGATGCTGGGCCTGTTGCGGGCACTGGCCGAAGACGGCGTGACGGTGCAGCCGTTCAAGAACGGGCCGGATTATATCGATCCTGCCTTCCACCGGGCGGCGTGCGGGCGCGCGTCGTTCAATCTCGACAGCTGGGCGATGGGCGCGCCCCTGCTCGCGGGAGTCACCGCGCGGGCGGCGGGGGCCGATCTGGTGCTGGCGGAAGGATCGATGGGGCTGTTCGATGGCGTCGCGCAGACCGGGGCGAGCGGCACCGGCGCCACGGCCGATCTCGCCCGCCGGATGGGCTGGCCGGTGGTGCTGGTGATCGACGTGTCCGGCCAGGCGCAGTCGGCGGCGGCAACCGCGCTCGGCTTCGCCCGCCTCGATTCGTCGGTGCCGTTCGCGGGCGTGATCCTCAACCGTGTCGCGAGCCCGCGGCACGAGCGGCTGGTGCGGGCAGGCATGGCAGCGGCCGGCATCCGGGTGCTGGGCGCGCTCCCCCGTTGCGCAGATCTCGCCCTGCCCGAGCGACATCTGGGGCTGGTGCAGGCGGTGGAACATCCTGATCTCGATCAAACGATCGCCGCCTACGCGGCCTTCATCCGTGCGCATCTCGATCTGGCGGCTATTCACCGCGCGGCGGCATGCCGAGGCGATGATGCCACCGACGGCCGTTTGCCCGCCCCGCCGGCGCAGCGCATCGCCATTGCGCAGGATGCCGCCTTCTCTTTCCTCTACCCGCACCTGCTCGAAGGATGGCGGGCGGCCGGTGCGGCAATCCTGCCCTTCTCGCCATTGGCCGATGAAGCGCCCGCAGCGGATGCCGATCTGGTCTGGCTGCCCGGCGGCTATCCGGAGCTGCACGCCGGCACCATCGCCGCCGCCGCTACCTTCCTCGCCGGCCTGCGTCGCCATGCCGGCACTCGGCCGGTGCACGGCGAGTGCGGCGGCTATATGGTGCTCGGTGAGGCGCTGATCGACAAAAGCGGGATCGAGCACCGCATGGCCGGCCTCCTCGGTCTCGTCACCAGCCACGCACATCGCAAGATGCATCTCGGCTATCGCCAGGCGACGCTGCTGGCGCCGATTGCCGGCATCACAGCGGGCACGCGGCTCACCGGCCATGAATTCCACTATTCTACCATTGTGACGCAGGGCGATGCCCCGCTTGCGCAGGTCGTCGATGCGGAGGGCAATGGCGTTGCCGAGACCGGATCGGTGCGCGGGCCGGTGACCGGCAGCTTCTTCCATCTGATCGCGGCCGCGGCATGATCGCGCTCCAACTGATCGGCATCGGCACGGGCAATCCGGAGCATCTGACCCTGGAGGCGGTGCGCGCGCTCAACGCCGCCGATCTGATCCTGGTGCCCCGCAAGGACAATGCCACCGATCTCGCCGATCTGCGCCACGCGATCTGCGCGGCGGTGCTGGCGCGGCCCGTGCCGATCGCCGTGTTCGACATGCCGGTACGCGCAGGTGCGGGCGACTATCTCCAGGCGGTGCAGGACTGGCACGGCGCGATCGCCACGGCGTGGCGCACCACGATCGACACGCATCTGCCGCGGGGGGGAGCGGTGGCACTGCTCGTCTGGGGCGATCCTTCGCTCTATGACAGCTCGCTGCGGATCGCGGCGCGGCTGCCGGATGTGTCAGTGCGGGTGGTGCCGGGAATCACCAGTATTCAGGCGCTCACCGCCGCCCATGCAATCCCCCTCAACCCGCTGGCCGGCTCGGTGACGATCACCACCGGCCGCCTGCTGCGCACGCATGGCTGGCCCGAAGGCGTGGAGATGCTGGCGGTGATGCTGGATGGCGCTTGTGCGTTCGAAACGCTCGATCCTTACGGCATGCGCATCTGGTGGGGCGCCTATCTCGGTATGTCGCAGCAGGCACTTGACCACGGCCTGCTTGCCGAAGCCCGGCCGCGCATCGTCGCCGCCCGTGCAGCCCTGCGCGCTCGGCATGGCTGGATCATGGACGTGTATCTGCTTCGAAAGGACCCCGCCGAATGACTCGCGACGATGCCGCGCATGCCGAAAAGATGCGCAAGATCCAGGCCGCCCGCGCCACTATGATGGAGACGAAGACCGAGGAAAAGGGACTGCTGATCGTCCATACCGGCAAGGGCAAGGGCAAGAGCAGCGCCGCCATGGGCATGGTCGTCCGCGCGATCGGCCATGGCATGAAGGTGGGCGTCGTCCAGTTCATCAAGGGCGCGATGGTCACGGGTGAGAAGGCGGTGTTCGATGCCTTCCCCGATCAGGTGGAATTCAAGCCGATGGGCGAAGGCTTCACCTGGGATACGCAAGACCGCGCCCGCGACATCGCCGTCACCCGCACCGCCTGGGACGAAGTGAAGCGGATGATCGCCGATCCTCGCTATCACATGGTGCTGGCGGACGAGCTGAACATTGCGCTCCGCTACGACTATCTGCCGCTCGACGAAGTGCTGGCGGTGCTCGCCGCCCGCCCGCCGATGAAGCATGTCATCGTCACCGGTCGCAACGCGCCCGATGGTCTGATCGACGCCGCCGATCTGGTCACCGAGATGACGCAGGTGAAGCACCCATTCCGCTCCGGCGTGAAGGCGCAGGCGGGGATCGAATTCTGAGCTCTCCGCCCCCCTTTGATGCCGAATTCCGCCAGCAGTTCGATACGCTGCTGCGCTGGCGGCGCGACGTTCGCCATTTCGCTCCCGATCCGGTGGCAGAGGCGGAGATGCGCGATCTGCTCGCCTGCATGGCGCTCGCGCCTTCAGTCGGCAATGCCCAGCCGTGGCGGGTGGTGCGGTTGCGCTCGGCGGAGGTCCGCAAGTGCCTTGCCGCACATGTCGACGCCGAAAATGCCCGGGCGGCTGCGGCCTATGCAGGGCAATTGCGCGAGGCCGCCTATCGCGCGTTGAAGCTCCACGGCATCCGCGAGGCGCCGGAACTTCTGGCCATCTTCTGCGACGAAGCGGCGGCGGCCGGCCACGGCCTCGGTATCGCCACCATGCCGGAAATGCTGCGTTATTCCTGCGTCACGGCGATCCACACGCTTTGGCTGGCGGCGCGCGTGCGGGGTATCGGCATGGGCTGGGTTTCGATCCTCGATCCGCAGACCGTCGGCCAGATGCTGGACGTGCCGAACCGTTGGTCCCTGATCGCGCTGCTGTGCATCGGCTACCCCGCCGACAATTCGGAAACGCCCGAACTCGAACGCCGCGGTTGGCAGGCACGTGAGCCGCTGGCCGATCGCCTATTTGAACGATGATCCCCTTTCCGGAGAAAACCGAATGCTGAAGCCCGTGGAGAACGGCCCTGCCGTCGTCGCCTGCAACACCTGCCGCCACAGTGCTGCCATGCGCGAGGATGAGGAGGGCGTGCGGGGCGGCGCCCGGCTGGTGGAGGCGCTGCGCACTGCCCAGGCCGGCGATCCTCGCTATGCAGGCGTCGCGGTGCAGGAAATGCCCTGCCTATTCGCCTGCACCGAGCATTGCACCGTGCATCTGCGCGCGCCGGACAAGGTTGGTTACGTCCTGGGCCGTTTCACTCCCGACGCTGACGCGGCCACCGCCATCCTCGACTACGCTGTCCGCTATGCGGAAAGCGAGCATGGTCGCGTGCCGTTCAAGGAATGGCCGGCGGGGGTGAAGGGGCATTTCCTCGTACGCACGCCCCCGCCGGGCTTCGTTGCGGAGTGATGTGACGTCATTCGTGCCGCAATGCCCAGGCCGGGGCGGCACGGCTTGCGCGGAGGGATTGGCCCAGCACGGTCAACACCGCGATGGCGGTGGCGATCAGGCTGGCGCCGAGGAAATAGGCCGGCGACAGCGCGATCCGATCGCCGAAGCCCGCAAGCCAGGCGCGTGCCGCCAGCCAAGCCAGCGGCCAGGCGAATAGGTTGGCGAGCAGCACCGGCCGCAGGAACTGGCCGATCAGCAAACGAAGGACATCGTAAGCCGAAGCGCCGATCGCCTTGCGGATGCCGATTTCCTTCACCCGGCGCGCGGTGCTGAACGCGGCGAGGCCCCACAGGCCGACGCAGCCGATCAGCACCGCCAGGCCGGTGCCGATCCCGACGAGCCGGGTCGCGCGCTGATCTTCGGCATAAAGGTCGGCCAAGCGGCGATCGGCGGTTTCGCCGGCGAACGGAACAGTTGGAATCACCTGCCGCCACCGTTCCGCCACCTTGTCGAGCATCGTGCGCGGATCGCCGGTGAAGCGCAGCGCGCCGACATGCAAGAACACCGCGTTCGGCGTGTACATGTAGTAAGTCCCCATGTCGGGCATGCGCGGCGAGTAGAAGCGCAGTTCGTCGATCACGCCGATGATCGTGCGGGGGCGGGGGGTGCCCACCGTTTTGCCGATCGCTTCCTCCGGCGTGCGGAAGCCAAGCGCGGCCACCGCCTTGCGATTGAGGATGATGTTGCGCCCCAGGTTCCACCGCTTCCAATCGCTGGAATCGTCGGCGGCATGGGCGTCGTCGAACAGGCGGCCGGCTAGCAGGCGAGGTCGATAGGCATCGAAAAAGCCTGGTCCGACGCTGACAAGTCGCAGCATCGGCCCAGTTCCCGGCGGGCCGGGCTGTTCGACGATGTCGATGTTGCTCGCGCCTTCGCCGCCGGGGGCGGTGTTCGCGGTGCCGACGCTTTGGACACCGGGCAGCGCCTGCAGAACACGGATCATCGCTCTGGCCTAGTCCTGGCCGATCTTGGGGTCGGCGAGCGAGGAGATGGTGATCAGCCCTTCGCGGCGGAAGCCCAGATCCGTCTCCCGCAAATGGCGCATCTGCACGGCCATCACGACGGTGCCGATCAGGAAGGCAATGGCGAGGCCGAACTGCAGCACGACCAGAGCCTCGCGCAGCCGCGCGCCTGCCTTCCCGCCGCCGGGCGTGCGGGCAGAAGCGAGCACGGCGGCGGCTGGAAAGCGCGACAGGACGAGCGCAGGGTAGAGGCCAGCGGCGAGTCCGACGACCAGCGTGACGCCCCCGAGCAGCGGCAACGCCCAGCCATAGGGGATGGCAAGCGCGGTGCCGCCCGCGGCGTTGACCAGCGGCAGCCCCACTTCCGCCAGCGTGAGGCCGAGCAGCGCGGCAAGGACGACCGTGGCGATCGCCTCGCCGAGGAACTGGCCTATCAGCGCAGCTCGGCTGGCGCCCAGCACCTTGCGCATTGCCACCTCACGGGCGCGCAGGCCGGCGCGGGCGGTGGCGAGATTCACATAATTGACGATGCCGATCAGCAGCGTGAGCAGCCCAATCGTGCCGAGCGTGGTCACCATCAGCTGGCGGCTGGCGCTTTCGGCGCCCATCGGCTTCAGATGCGTATCGGCGAGTGGAACGAGCGGCTGGGAAAGCCATTTCGATGCGCCCGGTCCGAAATCGCCCTTGGCGCGGCGATCGATGAAGGCCGGTATCTTGGCGGCGAAGGCACGCGCGGCCTCCGGCGTCTCGAATCGCAGCCAGGTCGTCAGCGACGCGGTGCCCCATTTGTACCACGCCCATTCGGCCGGGGGCGGCTTTTTCGGGATCGGGATCAGGATGGCGAGCCGCAACTCGCTGTTCGTCGGCAGATCCTCGAAGACGCCAGCGACGCGATAGTTGGCGGGAGCGTCCATGCTGACGGTAATCGTCTGCCCGATCGGATCCGCGCTGCCGAAATAGCGTCGCGCCGCCGATCGGCTGAGCAGCGCTGCACTGGGATCGGCAAGGACTCGGGCGTCGGCGCCTTGCACCATCGGCAGCGCAAAGACGTCGAAGAAGCTCGGATCGACCTGCGCGACATCCTCGGTTGCGGCAATCGCGCCGCGCAGCACTGCGCCGCCGCGTTCACCCCCACGGATCCGCGTGCCGATCAGGCCGGGAAAATCGTCCCGCATCATTTCCAGCAGGCCCGGCATGGTTGCCGGATAAGCGCCATTGACCGGGCTGCCCGGGAACTGGATGGCCGTGTCCACTCGATACACCTGATCGTAACGCGGTACCCAGCGTTCGAAACTGGTCTCGAAGCGCACGTACAGGGCCAACACCAGAAACGTCGCCATCCCCACCGCCAACCCGCCGATGGTGAGCGCGGCATAGAGCTTGTCGCGGGTGAGTGAGCGGTAGAAGCTCGTAAACACGGACGTCATGGCATCCCTTCCGGTTGGCGGGTGTCGGAGAGGTGGCGCAGCAGGGTGCCGGCCAGGAGCAGCAGCACGAGCACCGTCAGCGCACGATCCAGCTTCACGCTGCCCGCCGCACCGCAGAGAGGATCCTTCCGTCCAGCATGTGCACCGTGCGCCGGGCGATATCGGCATGGGCGGGCGAATGGGTGACCATCACGATCGTGGCGCCATCGGCGTTGAGCCCGGTCAGGATTTCCATCACCTGCGCGCCGTTTTCGGTATCGAGATTGCCCGTCGGTTCGTCCGCCAGGATCAGCTTCGGTTCGCCGACGATCGCGCGTGCGATGGCGGCACGCTGCTGCTGGCCGCCGGACAGTTGGTGCGGATGATGGTTTCGGCGGTGCGCGATGCCCACCCGGTCCATCGCTGCATCCACCCGTTCCCGCTTTTCACGCGCCGGCATTGTGCGATAGGCCAGCGCCAGCGCGACATTTTCGGCGATGGTCAATTCATCGATCAGGTTGAAGCTTTGGAACACGAAGCCGAGCCGATCGCGGCGCAGCTTCGCCAGCTGCGCTTCGGGCGCACGGGCCACATCCTCCCCCTCGAATAAATAGGCGCCGCTGGTCGGCCGATCGATCGTGCCGAGGATGTTGAGCAAGGTCGATTTGCCGCAGCCCGATGGCCCCATGATCGCGACAAACTCGCCGGCCTCGACCGTCAGGTCGATGTCGGCAAGGGCGGTCGTCTCGACTTCGTCGGAGCGATAGCGGCGATCGATGGCTTTCAGCTGGATCATGGCGGGTTTCCTATCGGAGGAGCAGGGTCTGGTACGGGGTGTAGGCGGCAAGCGGGCTGGTCACGATGCGGTCTCCGGGCGCAAGGCCGCTGGTGACTTCCACCTGGTCCGGGTTGCGGCGGCCGGTGGTGATCGCCCGCCGCACGGCGCGGTTCTCGCCGGTTAGCACGAAGGCGACGGTGCCGCCGGCATCCAGCCAGCCCCCCGCCGGCGCCACCACCGCGGGGCGGTCGGCGCCCAGCGTCAGTCGCACGTCAAGCGTCTGGCCCCGGTTGAGGCCGGTGAGCGCTGCGCCGTCAAAGGCAAGTTCGACGCGGAATCGCCCCTCGGTCACCTGCGGCAGCACCTTGAGGAAGGTCAGCGGCACACCACTTCCGTCGATATCTGCCACCGCCTTCAGCCCGGCGCGTACGCGGCCGAGGTAGAATTGGTCGACATCCGCAATCAGCTTCCATGCGCGTTCGGAATCGACCTGGCCCACGGCGTCGCCCGGCTTCACCATCTGGCCCGGTAGCAGCGTGAAGGCCGTTAACCGTCCGGCGACCGGCGCGCGGACCATCAGGGCGGCAAGACCGGCCCGCGTCATCGCTAGGCTGTCGCGCAACTCTCCGGCGGTGGCGTAGACGCCGGCGGACTGATCGGCCAGCATCCGGTCGGCCTCGGCGGCACTGCGGGTGAGCGCGGCGAGGCGCGCGCTGATAGGCAACCTCTTCGCGCAAGGGGGCTACGGCGGCGACGGTGACGATCTGCTTGTCGAATAGGGTTTCCTTCTGGCGCAGCAGCATTTCCGCCTTGGCAAGCTCGTTGCGGGCGGAAGCGATGTCGCGTCCGGTCTCCTCCCGGCTCTGCTGGATCGACAGACGTTGGCCGCTGATCGAACTGAGCTGCCCGGCGATATTGGCCGAACGGCTGGCGACGTCGAGCGCCAGATCCGGATTAGCCAGCCGCGCGAGCGGCGCGCCCGCCGCCACCGACTGACCGTCACTGGCGATCAGCGCCTCGACTTGGCCGCCGTTGATCGCCGTTACGTATACGGTCTGCAGCGGGGCGACCTGCGCACGCAACGGCACATAATCGGCAAAGGCGGCGCGGGCGACGAGTGCGCTGCGGATGGTCGATGCCTCGACGGCCAGGCTCCCGGAACCGGGCAGGACCCACCAGAGCACCAGCAGGGCAGCGAGCGCGGCAAGGCCCAGGCCGATCCGCAGCGCCAGCTTCAGCCGTTTAGCATGCGGGCGCTCGATCCGCCGGTCCATCGCGGCACCGCTGTTCGCTAGGGAAGTCGCGTCCATGTTCGCCAGCGTACAGGAGTCAGGAATTTTCAGCTAAAGTACTGAGATCTTTACGATTATCAGAAGGCGTTGGCGCAACGAGCGAACAGTGTTCAAGCTAGTGTTCGATTCCGAACACTCGCCCGGAGCGGTCAAGTCTATGCGATCCGAATCGCCAATCCTTCTGGTCATTGATGACGATCCGGACATCCTTCACGCAGCGACGCTGCTGCTCGAGCGGAACGGCATGCGCGTGCGTGCCGCGGCAGATCCCGACCAAGCCTGGGTACGGCTCGCAGAGGGGCCGGTGGATGCGATCCTGCTCGATCTGAATTTCGCTCGTGGGCGGACGAACGGGGAGGAAGGCTTTCGGATACTTGATCGACTACTTGCCGCGGATCGTAACGCTGTGGTGGTGGTCGTCACCGGGCATAGCGGGATCGCCGTGGCGGTGAAGGCGATGCGCGGCGGGGCGAGCGATTTCGTGATCAAGCCATGGAGCAACGAGCGCCTGCTCGCCACCGTCGAGCGGGCGGTGGCGCTCCGCCATGCCCGCTTGGCGGCAGCACCTGCACCGGCGGGCGAGGAGGCGCTGTTGCTGCTCGGCGAAGCGCCGCCGATCGATGCCGCGCGGCGCCTGATCGCGCGGGTTGGGCCAACCGACGCCGCAGTATCGATCAGCGGTCCCCCCGGCAGCGGCAAGACGCTGGCCGCGCGATTGCTCCACCGTGCCTCCGCCAGGGCGGAGCGGCCGTTGGTTGTTCTCGATGCCGCCGGCGCGGATCTGGCGACGATCGAAGCGCGCGTGCATGCAGCCACCGATGCGACGCTGTTGATCGAGAGCGTGGACGAGCTCGCGCCCGCGCTGCAGCCGGAACTGGCGCGAAAGTTGGGGGCCGTTCGCGTTCTTGCCACGAGCAGGCTGGGCCGGGACGCGCTGCGGAGTGTCTTGGCAAGTGACCTGCGGTACCGCCTGAACACCGTGGAGATCACGCTGCCGCCCCTCGCGGGCCGTGACGATGACGCCGTGTTGCTGGCGCGCCATTTCCTGGCTCTGTTCGCCGGCCGTCACGCCCAGCCGCTCCGGACGCTAACCGACGAAGCGATGCGCGCCATCGCTGCGGATAGCTGGCCAGATGGCGTTCACGGGCTGCGCCAGACGATCGAGCGGGCGGTGTTGCTGGGCGGCGGGGACGCCATCGACGTTGCCGCGCTGGGCCTGGCATTGGCCGCGGATTCGACCGAGCCGCGCGCGATTCGCGCGGATCTGAACCTGCACCGCAGCGAATCCGCGCTGGTAGCTGCGGCGCTGAAGCGGCATGCGTTCAACGTCAGTCGGGCAGCGGCCGAACTCGGGCTGACTCGTGCGGCGCTGTATCGCCGGATGGCCAAATATGGGCTCTAGTGCCTTCACCGCACTGTTCCGCGGCCTGTTGCTGCTGGCGGCGGGGGCTGGCTTGGCGCTGGCATGGCAGGCGGGGCTGTACGCCAGCGCGCTGGTGGCATCGCTCGCGGGCCTGTGGGGCGTGGCGATGGCCGTGGTCCATGCGCGCCAGCCTCGCCCGTCGCCGCCGCCGCAGGCTGCGCCGGTGCCGCCGCCCGGCCAAGGCGAACGACGCCTCACGGCGTTGCTGGACGTATCGCCGGCGCCATTCGTTACCCTGGATGGCGGTGGACGGCTGCACGCGATCAATCGCGCTGCCCGGCGGCTTTTCGGGGCCGCCGATTTCGTCGCCGATCCGCCGCCCTCGCTTATCCAGGCCATCGCCGCCGACGGCACGACGCGCGCGGCGACGGTCGTGATCGCCGGGCGGAGTTATGCCCTAGCCACCAGCGATTTCGCGCTCGGCGGCGCGCAGAGCCGGCTGGCCGCACTGATCGACATCGACGCCGAGTTGAAGGCGGCGGAAGCAGCGACCTTACGCGATCTGGTGCAGGTCCTGAGCCACGAAATCGTCAACGCGCTGACGCCGATCGCCTCGCTGAGCCGCACGGCCGCGGACATGCTGGAAGATGCCGCCCCGCCGCTGCCCGCACTGCGTGAGGCGGTCGGCACGGTGGCGCGTCGCGCGGCCGGGCTACAGCGCTTCGGCGAATCCTATCGCGCGCTGGCAAGGCTGCCGGCGCCGGTGCGGCAGCAAATGTCGGCGCGCGAACTCGGGGAGGATATGGCGCGGCTGTTCGCCACGCGCTGGCCTGGCATATCGCTCCAGCTTGAGGTGCGGGACGCGTTGCCGCTGCATGCCGATCCCGATCAGTTGAACGCAGCGCTATGGGCGCTGCTGCAGAATGCCGCCGAAGCCGTGGACGATCGGGCGGGCGGCGCGGTTTCGTTGAGGATCGACATGGGTGCAGGCGAAACGCTGGTTCGCGTGGCGGACAACGGCCCCGGCATCGACGCCGCGGACCGAGACGCGATTTTCCGGCCATTCTTCACCACCAAACCGCAAGGTACAGGCGTTGGACTGGCGCTCGCCCGCCAGATCTTCCTGGCGCATGGCGGGGACCTCCGGCTCGATCCGAGTGGGGAAGGTGCAGCCTTTTTGGGGTGGATCGCCTGACATCTGGGCGCTGCCTCACCCGCGGCTAGCCGGTCCAGCGCAAAAACCGGTGCGTTGCGAACTGCGACGGCGCCTCCATGAAGCCCAGACGCCGATAAAGGCGGCAGGCCGACTGATTGGTGACCTCGACATGCAGGGTTACCGCCTCTGCATCGGCGGTTCGCGCCGCCTGCTGGACCCAACCGATCAACTGCGTGCCGATGCCGCGACTGCGCGCTTCCGGCAGCAAGGCAAGTTCGATCAACCGCCACTCAGCGCCGGTACGATCGAGCGAGAGGCGGCCGATCGCGCACCCGTTCATGTCCTCGACAATCCAGTATGCTGCGCCGGGGCAGTTCTTGCGGTAATGCGCCTGCTGTAGCCGGAACTGATCGGCGACGAAGGCGCGCTTCTCCGCCTCGCTCCATGGCAGCAGCAGCAGTTCCGGCGCCCGCACCGAGTGGTAGAGGCGCAGGAGAAAGGGCTCGTCCTGCCGCAAGACGGCACGTAGCCGCGCAGTCCCAGCAAATGGGGGAAGGGCGCCCATCATGTTCGGCGAGGATATCAAGTCTCGTCTCGCTGCAAAACGTCTCTTTCGTATTGTGCAGTGCTGCGGCAGAAGAAGAGAGGGTTTCGGAGAAGGCATGTGATGCGGTTGATGACGCCAGAGGATTTCGAGCCTTGGGTCGGCAAGAAGGTGCGCGTGAATACTGCGCCGCATCCGGTGGAAATTCTGCTGGCGTGCGTTCAGCGGCTGAAGCCGATTATCGGCGCCGATTTCCGCGAGCCTTTCGAACTGATATTCGAAGCGCCGTGGAGTGTAGTTTTGCTTGACGACAGCTACGAATGCGATTGCGGACGCGGTGGACCTTATCTGATCCACATAACCCAGATCCTGCCCAGGCAGCAGACCCGACGCTATCAGGCGATCTTCACCTGATCGTCCGCGTTCGCGGAGGCGGTGTTGCCCCTAGATAGGGCCGGGCTGCCGCCTGCCTGCGGCACACCGGTCATATGGTATTGCAGCACCATCTCCTTAGCCGGTGGTCGGCGTCGTGGCCTTTGCCGGGAGGATGAACCTCCCGGCGACTTGGCTTGCCATCGCGGTTTGATGGAGGCTGTCAGGGCTGCTCCGGCCAAACGCCGACGGCGGCGATGATCGTGGTGACTGCGAGGAACGGCTGCATCATCGATACCGGCGCGCTGGCCCCGGCGTTATTGACCACTACGCCGCCGGAAATACTACCGACTTGGCCGGAGACACCAGCCAGGTTGACGGCCGTCACCCCCGGATCGTTGGCATGGCTTGCGGGGACGTAGAATTTTGGGCTGGTATCGGGATCGGAGATGGTACCCAAGAAGGCACCGTTCTCAGGCGCCGCAACTTCCGTGGCGTTGTCAAGGCCGGACAAGGCAGTCAGTTGGCCGCTGAAGGCGGCGGACGTTGTCTGCGAAAAGGTGGCGGTGTGGTTATGAACCGGCAATTGCTGGACGGAGAGTGAAGCCTGCTCCAGCCCGCCATTCGCGCCTGGGTTGCGAGGCGTAAGTCCGGGTCCCGATCCCGTGCCCAGGAACACGCGCCCTCGCGCGTCCGGCAGCGCGAATGTCGTCTGGCCGTTGCCTCCGAACGTGTTTCCCAGCAGGGCGAAGAGCGCCTGGTTCTGGTTCACTTGCATCACGGTGCCGTTGCAGAGCAGCCAATTGACTGGTGCGTACCGGAATCCGACTTGCATGATCTGGCCTATAAACGGATCCATCTCCACCCTCCTTGCTGTTGATTGCCTCTTATTCAAGATACAGTAGCGGCGTAAGCAATATCCAGAAAAGGGAAATTGCACGGACTCGGTTGTAAAACGACAACCGTCGTTATCGTTAATGCCTATTTAACGTGTAAAATATCGAATTTACAACATATTTGTATCGCCCGCGAAACAGTTGTGCGATTGCGGGAAAGTCGTGAAATTTGATCCGATTTGCAGTATCGGATCCGAGTCGGGTATATAAAAAAGAAGAATCTGGGTCGCATGAAAGGTCAGCGATCTGTGCATGAACCGCCTTGGGCTGGCGTGTTCGTGAGGGGGATGTATGAAAGTGATGGGGTGTTCGGGGGTGCTTGGAGCCATTGTGTACCGCACAGGGCACATGGCCCATGCTGTTGTTGCAGCGACAATGGCGGCGACGTTTCTGCTTCCCGGATCGGCACAAGCGCAAAGTAGCGGGTGCATGGCTGTCAATGACGGCTTGATCAATTTCACTGCAAGGATCGTCGCCGGCGACCCGCGTCAGCCAGAGACTACGTCCCGAAACGCCACGAACTCGGTCGCTTTGTCGATGATCGGCGCCGTGGACGGGTATACGGACACGACCGGACCGAACCTTGTTCCCGGCACGCGCCCCTTTACCGTTGGAGACAGGCTCGAATTCACGGCCGTGGTCAGCGAGTACAGTGGTACCGGCGGCATGCGCATTCGCTTCCGGATCAACAACACCTTCGTTGGCGCGCCCACCGGCGCACGGGTCACCCCGGACCCGACCAGTACCGGCACCTATACCGGCTACTATAACGTGCCGAGCGGATTGCAGGGGATCGGCATGGCGGTCGACCACCTTGGCACGACGTCCGGAAGCCTGACGACCGCTACTGTCACTTGCATACCTTACATCGATTCCGGCCTGTCCCTGGGCGTTACCATGACGCACTCCGGGACGCCGCAGCAGGGCGGCACGGTCGATTACACGATCACGCCCAGCGCCAGCGGCGCGAACACCGGCACCAACCTGACGCTGCAGTTCACGCAGCCGACCGGGATGACCTACAATAGCGGCTCCGGTTCTGGCTGGAGTTGCACTTCCTCTCGCTGCATCTATTCGAATACGATTGCCAACGGCGCCAGCGGCAATCCGCTAACCTTGCGGTACGACATCGCGAGCAATGCGGCGGCGAGCGTTACGCCCAGTGTCACCCTATCGGGCGGCAATGCCGGAAGTTCGGCCAGCGCCAGCGACCCGACGACGATCGCTGCGGTCCAGACGCCGACAACCGTAACACTAAGCGGCGGGAACAATCAGACCGCGTCCACCGGCGCCGCGTTCGCCACGCCCTTGAGCGTAACCGTGCTGGACGCGTCCAACGCCGTGATCGCCAACACGCCGGTGACGTTCACCGCACCGGCCTCCGGCGCCAGCGGCACCTTTTCGAACAACAGCAACAGCATCACCGTCAACACCGATGGTTCGGGGGTGGCCAGCGCCGGCATCTTCACCGCGAACGGGTCTGGCGGCAGCTATTCGGTGACCGCAACCGCCGGAAGTGCCTCGACCAACTTCAGCATGACCAATAACCTGGTCGTTCTTCCGGCGATCACCGCCCTATCGCCGACCAGCGGACCCATTGCGGGTGGCACGACCGTGGTGATCACCGGCACCGGCCTTGCCGGCGCCACCGCCGTCAGTTTCGGGGGAACGGCGGCTGCAGGGTTTACGGTGGACAGCGCCACGCAGATCACCGCGACCGCCCCTGCCGCCAGCGCGGGCACGGTGGATGTAACCGTCACCACCCCCAGCGGTACCAGCGCCACGGGTGCATCGAGCCAGTTCACCTTTGCGGGCGTGCCCACCACGCCGACCTTGACCGCCACGCCCACGGCAACCACGAACAGCGCGAACGCTACCTTCCAATTCACCCTGGCTAGCGGCACGGCGCAATGTTCCCTGGATGGTGGCGCCTTCACCAACTGCTCCAGCCCGGTGACCTATGCAGGCCTGGCCGATGGCAACCACACGTTCCAAGTGCGCGCGACGAGTGCAGGGGGTACCAGCGCTTCAGTGAACTACAGCTGGACGGTAGATGCGACGGCACCAAACGCGCCGGTGGTTACGAACCCCAGTGGTGGTTCGGAACGTGTGGTGACGAACCGAACGGTAAGCGGTGTGGGTGAAGCGAATGCCACGATAACGGTCTATCTGGACGGGAGCGCCGATGGAACCGTGACTGCGGACGGCAGTGGCAACTGGACCTACACGCTCTCCGGACTGACGGCCGGCTCTCGCACCGTGAAGGCACGAGCAACCGACGCAGTGGGCAACACATCGAGCGATTCCGTCACGCGAACGTTCACCGCGTACAGCGAACTCACCGCGACGCAGCCGATAACGTCGATCACGGCTACCGCCAATACGTCAACCTTCAGCGCACTTCGGCCGGTGCTCCCGTCAAATGGCAAGACCCCGTACACGTTCGCGATCAGCGGCGCTACGCTGCCGACCGGCGTATCCTTCGACACTTCGACGGGCGCACTGAGCGGCACGCCCACATCCGTGCTCGCTGCCACCGACTTCACGATCACCGTGACCGATGCGATTTCGCAGACGCTGGTCAGAACGCTGCGGCTCAGGGTCAATTCGGATCGCGCGCAGTATATGCTCTTCACATCGACGGCGCCGTCGGCGGCGGTGGTGGGTGGCGCAACCTATACACCGGTTGCGCTCGCTTCGTCCGGGCTCACAGTTGCTCTGACGATAGACGCATCCAGCAGCGGGGTGTGCACAATGGCGGGCAGCACCGTGAGCTTCACGGGTGTCGGTACGTGCACGATCAACGCCAACCAAGCGGGCAATGCCAGCTACGATCCTGCGCCGCAGATACAGCAGAGCTTCGCCGTCGGGCCGGGCAGCCAGACGATCAGCTTTACATCGACGGCCCCGACGGCGGCGGCGGTGGGTGGAGCGACCTACACGCCGACGGCCACGGCAACGTCCGGGCTGGCTGTGGCCTTCACCATCGATGCGTCGAGCAACACGGTCTGTACGATCTCTGGCACCACGGTGAGCTTTACGGGCGCAGGCACCTGCCGGGTCAACGCCAATCAGGCGGGCAACAGCAGCTACGGGCCGGCCGTTCAGGTGCAGCAGAGCTTCGCCGTCGGGCAAGGCAGCCAGACGATCAGCTTCACATCGACGGCCCCGACGGCGGCGGCGGTGGGTGGAGCGACCTATACGCCGACCGCCACGGCAACGTCCGGGCTGGCGGTGGCCTTTACCATCGATGCGTCGAGCAACACGATCTGTACGATCTCTGGCGCCGCGGTGAGTTTCATCGGCACGGGCACGTGCGTGATCAATGCCGATCAGGCAGGCGATACCAACTACAGCCCCGCTGTCCGGGTACAGCAGAGCTTCACGGTGAACCGCGCCGATCAGACGATCAGCTTCGCCGTGCTTCCCGACGTGGCGATTACGACATCGACGGTGGCGCTCAGTGCCACCGCGACCTCCGGACTGCCGGTCAGCTTTGTCAGCAACACCGCGTCGATTTGCGCTGTCTCGGGCAATACGCTGACGTTGGCGGCGGAGGGGCTCTGCACGGTCGTGGCCAATCAGGCGGGCGATGGCGTGTGGAACGCTGCGCCCGCGGTGACGCGTAGCTTCACGGTCCGGCCACCGACGCTGGCGATCACGCCAGGCGCGTCTGGCACGGCGCAGGTCGGCACCGCGTTCACGCAGAGCAACACGGCCACCGGCGGTGTTCCGCCGTACAGCTTCGTGCTCGTATCGGGCGCACTGCCGGCAGGCACCAGCTTGGACGCCGGCACCGGGCTGGTCAGCGGCACGCCGACCAATGCGGGCGCGTTCAGCTATGCCATTGCAGTCACCGATGGCGACAGCCCTGCCGTGACAGTGACCGGCAGCACCGTCAGCGGCACGATTGCCAAGGGCGACCAGAGCCTCAGCTTCACCTCTACTGCGCCGGGCTCTGTCGCCGTCGGGGCCGGCGCCTATGCGGTCAGCGCAACCTCGTCGGCCGGCTTGGTGCCTGCCTACACGATCGATGCTGCCAGCGCAGGTGTCTGTGCGATCAGCGGCGCGTCCGTGACGTTCACCGGTGCGGGCAACTGCGTTGTCGTTGTGGGCCAGGCAGGTGACGCCAATTATAACGCCGCCGCTTCGATCAGCCAGACGATCACCGTTCTTGCGGCGCCCGTAGCCGGCGGTCGCTCAGGCGTGATCGTTCCATATGCCAGCACAGGAACGGCAATCGACCTTTCCACGACCATAAGCGGCGGCGCGTATACGACGATCGCGGTCGCTGCAGGTCCATCGCATGGCACCACGACCATCGCGGGTGACATTGTGACCTACACGCCTGCCAGCGGCTATTTCGGCAACGACAGCTTCACCTATACCGCGACGGGCCCCGGCGGCACCTCGGCGCCGGCAACCGTGACGTTGACGGTGGAGACGCCGGCAGCGCCGACCGTCGCGGACGTCAGCGTGGATGTCGTCTTCGGCAGCACGGGCCAGGCGATTACGCTGCAGCCCGCCGGAGTCTTCACCGCCGTGGCGATCGGCACGGCGCCGAGTAAGGGCACGGTCACGATCAGCGGCACCACGGCTACCTATGTGCCGGCCGCAGGCAGTTTCGGGGCGGACACGTTCACCTACACGGCGACGGGCCCGGGCGGCACATCGGCACCGGCGACGGTGACGGTGACGATCGCCACACCGGCGGCCCCGACTGCGGGCGACGTGAGCGCGGACGTCGCGTTCGACAGCACCGGTCAGGCGCTAACCCTGCAGCCGGCGGGCGTGTTCACCGCGCTGGCGGTGGCCGCCGCGCCCAGCAAGGGCACGGTGACGATCAGCGGCAGCACGGCCACCTATGTGCCGACAGCAGGCAGCTTCGGTGCGGATAGCTTTACCTACACGGCAACCGGTCCCGGCGGCACCTCAGCGCCGGCGACGGTGACGCTGACGATTGCCACGCCGGGTGCGCCGACTGCCGGCAATCTGAGCGCGGATGTCGCATTCGACAGCCCGGGACAGGCGATCACGCTGCAGCCTGCGGGGGTCTTCACCGCGCTGGCGCTGGGCACGGCGCCTAGCAAAGGCACGGTGACGATCAGCGACACCACGGCCACCTATGTGCCGACGCCCGGCAGCTTCGGAGAGGATAGCTTTACATACACCGCGACGGGCCCGGGCGGCACCTCCGCACCAGCGACGGTGACGGTAGCGATCGCCATGCCGCCACCGCCTGCGGCGGAGCCGGTCAACGTCGCTGCGGCGGGTACGACCGTGGAGAATGGTTCCAGCGTCGGTATCGACCTGTCGACCCTCGTGTCCGGCAACTTCACCGAAGTGGAAATCGCCGAGCCCCCGCGTAACGGCACGCTCACGTTGCGGGGGCCCGCAGTCGCGGCAGCCGCGGCGACGCGGACCGGCGGCGGCGCGAGAGTCATGGCGACGCAGGGATGGACCGCCATCTATTCGCCTCGTCCGGGCTTCTCCGGAACGGATAGTTTCCAGTTCGTCGCGGTGGGCCCGGGCGGCCGCTCGGTTCCCGCGACGGTGGAGATTGTCGTGACCGGACAAGTTCCGACGGCGCAGCCGAAAACCGCCAGCATAGGCGACGCGCAAACCGTATCGGTGGAACTGACCGAAGGTGCCATCGGCGGACCCTTCACCGCCGCCGTCATCGAAAGCATCACGCCCGCCGATGCGGCGACGGCGCGTGTGGTTCAGGGCGGCACCGCTGCCGAACCCACCTTCCGGCTTGATGTGACCACCAAGGCGCATTTCGGCGGAGTGGTGGTGGTGCGCTATCGCCTGGCAAATGCGTTCGGCAACTCCGCACCGGCGGAGGTGACGGTCACCGTTACTGCTCGGCCCGATCCGTCGGCCGATCCCGTTGTCCGGGCAATCTCGGACACCCAGGTGGAAACGGCGCGCCGCTTTGCACGGACACAGGTGTCCAACTTCATGGCGCGGGCGCAACAGCTCCACCATGGCGGCGGTGCCACCAACCCGTTCGGTATCGCCGTGAGCCTGCGGGATGTGTTCGCTACGCCGCGAGCACCCGACAATACGGCGAATGATGCGGCCCTGTCGCTCAATGATCGCGATCGCATGATGATGGGCCGTGGGGCAGGTGGCATGGACGATGCCGTTACCAATCCTGCCCTGCCGGGCCGCGTTACCCGCGATTCCGATCGGCGGAGCGGCGACAAGGCAGAAGCGGCGACGGGAGAAGAGGGCGAAGATGCCGACGACGCTTCGGGCTCGGGCAGCCGTGCGATTGGTTCGGTCGCGCTGTGGACCGGCGGTTCCATCGAAGTCGGCACGCTGGATCGGCGATCGGGACGGGCCAAGATCAGCCTTTCGAGCGGTGGCCTGTCGGGTGGCGCCGATGTGCGGCTTGCCGAGTGGGCGTCGCTGGGTGTTGGCGGCGGCTTCGGCAGCGATGTGAGCCGCATCGATGGCGAGGCGGCACGCGTGCAGAGCAAAACCAAAATACTCGCCGCTTATGGCAGCTTCGCGCCGATCGACGGCACGTTCATCGATGCGATGATCGGTCGCGGCACGCTCGATTACCGTACGCGACGCAACGTTGTCGACAATGGTGCTGTGGCGCTCGGCAAGCGGGAAGGCGACATGACGTTCGGCGCGGTCTCGGCCGGGGTGGACCGTCAGGACGCCGGACTGCGCTGGTCGGGCTATGGGCGGATGGAATGGCTCCAGGGCACGCTGGATGCCTATGCCGAAACCGGGGCCGACCGCTATTCGTTACGGTTCGACGCGCGTGGCATCCGTTCGCTCACCGGGGTCCTTGGCGGCCGGGTCGAGTTCACTCGCAACATCGGCTTCGCGCTAGTGAGCCCGCGCGTTGGTGCGGAATGGCTGCACGAGTTCCGCGGCGCGGGGATCCAGGCGCTCGATTATGCGGATTTCACCGGTGACTCCGTATACCGCCTTCGCACCACCGGCTGGCAGCGCGAACAATATCAGTTCACGATCGGAAGCCGGTTGAACCTCTTCGTGCGCTGGATGATCGACATGGAAGTGGGCATGCGTGGCGCGGCGGGCGAGCGCGTCGGCCAAGCCCGCGTGCGGATCAGCAAGGAGTTCTGATGCCTTCTTGTTCAGCGGCCGGGCCATGCGCGACGGAGCATGGCCCGGAACATGGATAGACGGAGCGTGTAGAGCAGTGATGGCGTGCACGGCTGCTCCATACGCGAAAAGGGGCTGCGCCGGGAGCAAAGCGCAGCCCCTTGCAATCGCGCAGTCCTAAATGATCAGCCGAGCAGCACCTTGTCGACGGCCAGGGTGAACTTCTGCATGTCTTCCGCCGAGCCGACGGTGACCCGCGACATCGTGGGATAGGCGGTCCAGGAACGCCCGATCTGCACCTTCTGCGCAAGAAGCGCTGCCATCATTTCCTTCGGCGCCTTGCCGTTCCAATCTACCATGAACATGTTGGCATGGCTGCCCGGCAGCACCTTCAGCCCGCGGCGCTGGAGATGCGCGATCGCTTTTTCGCGCACGGCGATCATCTCGTCGCGCCGCGCCTTGATCTCGCTTGCGAGCGGCACCGATGCCGTGCCGCATGCAACCGCCGTCATCGGCAGCATGTTCGTAACCTGCATCCCGTCATACCGCATCATCTTCTCGTGGAGCGAGGGCGCCGCGAAGGTGAGGCCCAGCCGCATCCCGGCCATCCCGAACAGCTTGGAAAAGGTGCGCATCACCAGCACGTCGTCGCGCGTGGCAACCAGCTTCGCTGCATTTGGCGTGCCCGCGAAGTGGATATAGGCCTCATCGACGATCAGCACCGCATCCTTCGGCTTGTTTTCCGCCAGCCACATTATGTCTTCGATCGGGGTCAGCGTGCCGGTGGGGTTGTTCGGCGAACAGACATAATAGAGCCCGGCATTGGGATCCGCCGCCAGCATTGCCTTCACGTCGTGCTGATATTGCGGGCCGAGCGGCGCCTTGGTGACCTTCGCGCCCAACCAGGCGCCGGTGCGCCAGATTTGTTCATATGTCGGGTCCGCCGTGACGATCCCGCGGGTGGGCGAGGCGAACGTCACCGCCGCGCGGTTGAGCGGGTCGCTCGATCCGGGCCACGCTTTGATGTGCGTGGCGGGCAGGCCTTCCACGGCGGAAACTGCAGCGAACAGCTTCTCATGCTCGTTGTTCGGTTCGTAGCGATTGCCCTCCATCACGATCTTCATCGCGGCCTGGGCACCAGCGGGCAGCGGGCCGGTCCAGCATTCGTTCGAACCGATGCGCACGGCGCCCACCACGGCTCTGGCCGATTGCTGGGCCAAGGCTGGCGCGGCCCGGCCGAGCGCGACACCGCCGCCGAGCAGCGCGGCGATCTTGCCAAGGTCACGGCGCGAATAGCCACGGCCGTGCAGATCTTCCTGCACTTCGGAAGTCTTGAGCGTTTCGAGGATGGTCATGTGGATGGTCTCCCAGAATGGATTGAAGACACGCATCAGAACTTGAGCGCGTTGTGGAACATCACGAGCGAAATCACGATGAGGTAAATGCCGAATACCCGTTTCAGCATGGCTGGTTGTAAGGCATGGGCGGCCGCGACCCCGAGCGGGGCGGTGAGCATCGACATCGAAGCGATCGCGACGGTGGCGGGCAGATTGACGAAGCCGAGCGAGCCCCAGGGCAGGCCGGGCTCCCGCAGCCCGATGATCGCGAAGCCGATGGCGCTGGGGATCGCGATTAGCGTTCCGATTCCCGAGGCGGTGCCAACGGCGCGGTGGATCGAGCGACCGCACAACGTCATCACCATGATGGCAATCGTGCCTCCGCCGATGCCCAACAGCGACGAAAAAGTGCCAAGCCCGCCGGCGATGGCAACCCGGGCGACGCCCATCGGCATCGTGTCGCTGATCACCCGGTTGCCCAGGCGTGGCACCAGGAAATTGATCGACATCAGCAGCACGCCGCTGGCGAACACCAGCGTCAGCACATGCCCGTCGACATGGCTGGCGAGCAGCACGCCGATCGCGTCGCCCAATACCACCCAGGGTGCCCAGGTTCTGAGGATATCGAAATCTACCGATCCGCGCTTATGATGGCTCATCACCGATCGGATCGACGTAATGATGATCGTCGCTGCCGAGGTGCCGATTGCGACATGGGCATATTGATGCTGCGCGCCGCCGAGCAGTGGCAGCATGACGAGAAGGGCGGGCACGACGACGAAGCCGCCGCCAATGCCGAACACGCCACCAGCGAAACCGGCAGCGAGCCCGGCGGCCAGCAGACCCAGCATGGGGATCAGCCAGTCCTGTGAAGAAGATAGCAAATGCATCACTCCCGAACTTATGTTCTCGAACGCGACAAATCGGCCGGGAAGGATGTCCCGGCCGATAACTCATCAGAATTTCACGGTAATGCGGCCGTAATAATACCCGCCGTTAATTCCGTATGGCGAGATTGTGGGATAAAGGTTGCTGGAATAGGTGCGGGATCCGGCGATCAACTGCGGGTTTCGGATATTCTCCGCAGACCGTTCGGTCGGGTAGTGGTTGAACAGGTTGTTTGCGCCGATCGATAGCCGGATCGGCTCCAGCACCTGAACCGTCAGTTCGGCATCCGTGATGAAGGCAGCGTTGACCGGTACGATCGTATCAGCACCGCGCAGCGGGCTGTTGCCGGGCGTGGATTCCAGCGCGTAGACGCGGGAGTAATAGCTCTCGCGCAGGTTGAGGCTGAAGATGCCGCGCGTCCAGAAGGCGCCGAAGGTGGCGCGGAACTTGGGCGTGCTGTTTTCCAGCTGGACCAGGCTGTAGCGGTCGATCAGGGCCGAGCGGCTGGGATCGGTGCGATTGACGTAGAGCGGGGTGGGCAGGCCGGAGATGCTGCGTACCTGGTTCTCGTTGTAATTCGCGGTGAGAGACCAGTCGACGGTCCCGAGATCGCCGAAATCGGACATGTAGTTCGCGGTGAAGTCGATACCGCGCGTGCGCACCTTGGCACCGTTGACGAAGGTCTGCACCGCTACCGATCCGTCGATGTTGCGCTCGCCGTTCACGTCGAGCAGCACATAGCTGGGGATCGAGCCGCCGAGTGCGGTAGCTACCGCGTTATATACCGAGCTCTGGTTGTAGGTCAGATAATTGTCGGCATTGTAGGCGACGCAGCGGCTGGCGTTCGAGCCGGCATAGCCTTGCGGACAGAATTGCCCACGAAAGCCGTAGAAGGAGCTGGAGATGAGGATGCGATCGCGGATGTCGATCCAGTAGCCGTCGATCGTCACGCTCAGGCGCTTGGCGGGATGGAAGACGAAGCCTGCGCTGAAGTTGGTCGACTTCTCCGGCTTGAGCCCGCCAAAGCCGAGCGCTGCGCCAGCCGCCGAGTTGGCGGGCAGCACGCCGGAAATGCCGCTGGGGGCGACGTTAATGCCCGAGTAGAAGCCCTCGGCAAGGGTGGGCGCGCGGAAGCCTGTGGAAACGGTGCCGCGCACCGCGAACGCTTCGGAGACGTCGTAGCGGCTGGTCAGCTTGAACACCGTCGTGTCGCCGAAATCGCTGTAATGTTCGTGGCGGACAGCGCCGTCGATCAGCCACGCCGCGACTGGCTTGATGCTGAGATCAAGATATTGCGAGAAGTTCGTGCGGCTGTGGTTGCCCGCGTCATTGGGGCTGTAGCCGAAAAAGGATTGGGCGCCGCCGCCAAAATAGGAGGCGGGGTCGCCGGAGACGATGCCATAGGTGTCGCGCCGCCATTCCAGCCCGCCGGCCAGGTTGGCCGGTTCAGACAGCCCCAGTTCGATCGGGTAGGTCAGGTCGAGCGTATTGGTCCATTGGCTGGCCTTGAAGTCGCCATTGTGGAACTCGGTGGGGGTGAAGCCGGTGGCGCGGTACAGCTGGGCGTTGCCCGAATTCTGCACATAGACCCCGACAAAGTCGTCGCCATAGGTGGAGGCGATGTCGAACGTGCCGGCGCCAAGCGCGCCGCGGAAGCCGGTGGTGACCGCATAGTCGGTCTCGCGAATGGCCTCGAGCGGCTGGAAGCCGGCAGGGTAGAAGGGCACGCCTGCTGCGCTGACGATCACGTCCGGGGTGCGGACATTCTCATAGGCGCGGGCATATTTATGGCCGTAGCTGCCAAAGGCGTAGAGTTCATAGTCGCCGAAATCATAGCCGGCATTCACCATCACCGAGGTCTGGCTGATCGAGGGATCGCCGAGGATACGGTTGGTATAGGGATAATGAGGCAGCGTGCGGATCGCCGGGTAGAGCGAGAGGTAGCGCTGCGCCACCGCGTTGTCGCCATAGACCTGCGGGTTGATGTCGCCGCGGAAGCTGAAGCCCTTGCGCTTCTTCTCCACGGTCACGTTGACGAAGGCGTTTTCGATCGGCGCGAAGCCGACATTCCCGGCGACCGCATAGGTCTTGCCGCCTTCATCAAAATAGCGACCACCCGTCGCCGTGATCATGCCGCCATGATCGGCCTTTTTCTGAATGATGTTGATGACGCCGGCGATCGCGTCGGTGCCATATTGGGCGGCTGCACCATCCTGCAGCACTTCGATATGGTCGATCGACAGCGGCAGGATGAAGCTGATGTCCGGCGCGGCACTGCCGCCATAGGGACCGCCGGCAATCGAAACATTGGCGGTTCCGTGACGACGCTTGCCGTTCAGCAGGACCAGCGTGTGGTTGGGGCTGAGCCCGCGAAGCTTCATCTGCAGGTTGTGCGCCTGAAGGTCGCTGCCGAACGCCTGGGCCTGGACGCTCGGCAGGTTCTGGGCAAGCGCCTGGATGAGGTCCGGCTGCCCCGTCCGGGAAAGTTCGGCGGCGCTCAACAATTGGATGGGTGCCGGGCTGTCGGCGGCGCGCAGGCCGGTGACGCGTGTGCCCGTGACGATGATGTCGCCGGCTTCTTGCGCCGGTGCGGCATTGTCCTGGGCAAAAGTCGGTGTGGCGGCAAGCGCCGTGGCGATGGCTAATGCCGTAAACGAACCTGTTTCACGAAATCGCATTCGATCCTGCCCCCCGAAGGCTGTTGGTTGACGCTCGTTCGCTCCTGGACCCGGTGTCTGCCGCTTGTTCTTGTTGTTGTTGCTTTTCCGGTTCTTCTCGTCGGTTGGTGTCGGCCGCGTCGGCGCGCAAAGACGCGTCTCCGGAAGCGCGCAGCTTCGGAGTGACTCGATCGACACTGGGGTACGCAGTACGGGCCTCGCCCGAAGCGCTCGCCGCACATTTCCATCCCGCCCCCGCAACCGGGAAGCGGCATCGTCATACGAACGGGAGATCCTTCGGCTACGCCGCGCCGCCCAAGTGCGGGGCTGCTATCCTATCGCGGTGGAGCCGAAGCGAAACGGCGCACGATGCCGCTTCTGGTCTCAAACTACGCGGAACAAGTTGTGGCGCTGTTGATGGTCAGCGAGACCGTCCGTTGCGCCAAGGCCATCAGAAGACGCTGGTGCTTTTCGGACTTGCGACGCCGATCGGCGTCGTTTCCAGCATGAAGCTGTTTGGCGGCATCACGGTGATGCCTTGCTGAAGATGGTCGGCCATTTGATCACCCCAATCTGATCAAAGCGCCATCAAACATCCGCCCCGGCACAAATTTTTTGCTTTGCTCCGAAGAAGCTAGCTGGGGGACAATCGTTGTCAATGCGCGAATGACGTATTGTTAAGCTTTTGCGTCATTCGCAATGCCGCTTGCCGCATCCGTAAAGATTGAGATGCGGCAAGCAGGAACATTGCAGCTAGTGCGCAGCGCTTGGATCGACCGCACGCTGCGGACGCGGCGTGAACCAGATGATCCCGGCAGCGAATACAAAAATGATCGCCGACAGCAGAAAAATATGGGTGGTCGCGAGTGTCAGGCTTTCCTGCTCGACCAGTCGTGCGACAACGCTGCGCACCTGATCTACCGAAAAACCTTGCGCCGATAGCGTCGTCAGCGTCGGATCGGTGTTCATCCGGGAAACGATCTCGCTGCGTGCGACGCGAGCGCTGTCATCCCAGATGCTTGTCGAGATCGACGTGCCGATCGCGCCCGCCATGGTGCGCAGGAAGCTCATTACGCCTGCCGCCGAGGCGGTTTCCTCCGGCCGCACCGAACCCAGAGCGAGCGTGGTGAGCGGGATGAAGAAGAAGGGCATGCCGAAGCCCTGCAGGAATTGCGGGAAGGCAAAGGTCCAGAACCCGGCCTGGCTGTTCCAATAGACGCGCAGCAGCGACGACAGGCCGAGCCAGAGGATGCCGAACGACACCAGCAGGCGCGGATCCACCTTGTTCGAGAGCTTGGCGACCACCGGCGACATGAACACCGCCGCCACGCCGGAAAAGGCAGTGGCATAGCCTGCGTAAGTTGCGGTGTAGCCTTGGCTCGATTGCAACCATTGGGGGATGATCACTGCCGAGGCAAAGAACGTCGCAAACGCGAACGACAACGAAAGCACCGAAACGGTGAAGCCTCGGTGACGGAAGACGCGCAGGTCGACGATCGGGTTCTTCGCGGTAATCTCCCAGGCGAGGAAGACGAGGAAGCCGATCGCGGCGACGACGCCAAGCCACACGATGCTCGCGCTGTTGAACCAGTCGTGCTCGCGGCCGAGATCGAGCATGATCTGCAGTGCGGCGATCCACAGCACCAGCAGGCCCAGCCCGCCCTTGTCCACCGAAAGCTTCTCGGTGGGCGTCTCCGCGCGCGTGAGCAGGCGCATCGCACCGAATGCGCAGAGCGCCGCGACGGGAATGTTGATGAAGAAGATCCAGTGCCACGACCAGTTGTCGCTGATCGTGCCGCCGGCAATCGGGCCGAGGATCGGTGCGACGACCGTGGTCATCGCCCATAGACCCATCGCCTGGGCATGCTGGCTGGGCTTGAAGATGCGCAGCAGCAGCGTCTGGGTGAGCGGCATCAGCGGACCGCCGCACAGCCCCTGGCCGATGCGGCAGGCGACCAGCATGCCCAGCGACGTCGACAGGCCGCACAGCACCGAGAAGATGCCGAAGCCGATCACGCCGAGGATGAACACCCGCACCACGCCGAAGCGACCGGCGAGCCAGCCGGTGAGCGGCACGCAGATCGCCTCCGCCACCGCATAAGACGTGATGATCCAGGTGCCCTGGCTCGCCGAGATGCCCAGGCTGCCGGCGATGTGCGGCACCGAGACGTTGGCGATCGTGGTGTCCAGCACCACCATGAAGTTGGTCAACGCCAGCACCACGCCGGCGAGGATCAGCGAGGGCCCCGAAAGGAAGCCCCCGCGCTGCGTCTGGCCGTCCATGGCACGCAATCCTTACTTGGCCGAGGTATCGATCTCGGCGTCCATCGACAGGCCGACGCGCAGCGGATGCGCCTGCAGTTCCTTCGGATCGAGCGCAACGCGCACCGGCAGGCGCTGGACCACCTTGATCCAGTTGCCGGTCGCGTTCTGCGCCGGGATCAGTGCGAAGGACGAGCCGGTACCGCCCGAGAAGCCGACCACGCGGCCGTGATAGGTGACGTCGCCGCCATAGAGGTCCGACGTCAACTCGACCGGCTGACCGACCTTCACGCGGGCCAGCTGGCCTTCCTTGAAGTTGGCGTCGACATAGAGCTGGTTGAGCGGCACGATCAGCATCAGCTGCGCGCCGGGAGCCACGCGCTGGCCGACCTGCACGTTGCGGCGCGTGACCACACCGTCGAACGGCGCACGGATGACGGTGCGGCTCAGGTCCAGCTTGGCCTGTTCCACCTTGGCGCGTGCGGCGAGCACTTCGGGTGCGGTGTTGGCGTTGGTGCCGCGCACCAGGGCGTCGTTCGCCGCCAGCTGCCCGCTGGCCGCAACCCGGGTCGAATTGGCTTGCGCGAGGCCGGCCCGCGCGAGTTCGAGATTGGCGCGGGCGGCGGCGAATGCGTTGGTCGCGGACGTCAGCTCCTCACCCGAAACAGCGCCATTGGGGGCAAGCCGCTGGCGACGCTGGAGATCGATGCGAGCCTTTTCGAAATCGGCCTGGGCGGCCGTTACCTGTGCGCGTGCACGGGCGATATCCGCTTCCCGCGCCTGAACCTGCGCCGCGAGCGCTTCGCTCGTCGCGGAGGTTTGGCCGAACTGACGAGTGGCGCGGGCGAGATCGGCCTCGGCCTGGGCGAGGGCGATACGGGCATCGCTGTCGTCGATCTGGACGAGCATGTCGCCCTTGCGCACCGCCTGCGTGTCGGCAACCGCGACGCGGAGCACCTGGCCGCCGGTCATCGGCGTGATGCTCGCGCTGTCCGCGCCGACATAGGCGTTGTCGGTGCTGACATAATGGCTGCCGACCAACGCGTAATAGCCGCCATAGCCGACCCCGCCCAGCAGCACGAGGCCGCCGATGCCCAGCATCAGCCGCTTACGCAGCGAGGAGCGGCGGGTATCTTCAACGTCTGCCGCGGGCATGGCGGGGGCAGGTGTCGCGGTGCGATCGGCGTCTGCGCGGGCGGAGTGGATGGCGGGTTCTGCGTCAGCCATTGGTCTTGACCTCGGAAGCGGCAACCGCCGCGTTGTTGGTGGAAAAGCCTCCGCCGAGCGCGCGGACGAGCTGGATATCGAGCGTGAACGCGCGTGCTTCCAGTTCTGCGACGATCTGGCGGTTCTGCAACACCCTCTCCTCGGCGGTCAGAACATCCAGGAAACGCGACAGCCCGCCTTGATAGCGTTGCTGGGCGATCGAATAGGCCTGTTCGGAATCTTCCAGCGCCTGGCGGCTCTGGGACAAGCGTGTGGCCAGCGCCTTCTGGCTCGTCACCGCGTCGGCCACGTCGTGATATGCCGTGGTGACGCTGTTGTCGTAATTGGCCACCGCCTCGTCAAAGGTAGCGCGTGCGCCGGCATATTGGCCGCGCAGCTCCCCCCCGTGAAAGATCGGAAGGCTGATGGCCGGGCCTGCCTGGAGCACCGAAGCGCCCTCGCCCTTGACCAACGTATCCAGTCCCAGCGCGCCATAGCCGGCAAGCGCGCTGAGGCGGATCGACGGGTAGAAGTTGGCGCGGGCGACCTTGATCCGGCTGGCGGCGGCTTCGACGCGGGCACGGGCGGCCGCGATGTCGGGGCGGCGGCCGATAAGATCGGTCGTCACATCGGCGGGGATGCCGCGCGCTGCAGTCGGAGCGGCGGGCAGGGCGATGCTCAGCCCGCGATCGGGGCCCTGGCCCAGCAATGCGGCAATGCGGTTGCGGGTGAGGCCGATCTCCTCGTCGATCGCAGCCAGCTGTGCGCGAGCAGCGGGGACGGCGGCGGCGGCCTGCTTTTCTTCGGCGCGGGTCTCGAGCCCGTTGGTCACCCGGTCGGTGACGAGCTTCTGTGTCGCGAGGCGAACCTCCAGCGCACGTTCCTGCACCCGGCGGTCGGCGGCGAGGCGAGCGAGATCCGCATAGGCGGCGGCGATGTTCGTGGAGAGGGCGAGCCGCGCCTGTTCCAGCTCCAGCCGTGCCGCCTCTGCTTCCGAGGTGGCGGCTGCGAGTTGCGCGCGGCTCTTGCCCCACAGGTCAAGATCGAACGCCAGGTTCAGCGTGCCATAGCCGATGGTCTGGACATTCGAGGGGATGTCGATCGGCAAGCTGCTACCGGTGTCGATCCGATTGGCGGCCGCCGAGCCGCTGGCATCAACGCGCGGCAGGCGTGCAGCGCCAGCCTGTACCGCATAGGCCTGGGCCGAACGCAGCCGGGCGGCAGCCGCGGCGAGATTCGGTGCGCTGCGAAAGGCCTCGTCCATCAATGCGTTGAGCTGGGGATCGTTATAGGCGGTCCACCAAGTGGTGACAGGCCACTGCGCCTGGGCATTGCCCCCCAGCGACGCGTCGGCCGCATAGCTGTTCGCCGCGCGTATTTCGGGCCGGGCGCCGAGATCAGGCACGGGCGCGCAGGCGGCCAGCGCCGATGCGGCGACCGCCGACAGCAACAAGGGCCTTGTTGAGAAACGACTCATCATGGATCGTGAAAACCGTACTATTGGGTACGAGTTCCAGATGGAGAGAGGGTCCGCTATTGTCAATAGAAAATCGTACCCTATAGTACGGTTATGGAGAGCGTATCGGTAAAGCATCTTGGCAAGCGGGAGTCGCGCAAGCAGGATCGGCGCGCGGCCATCCTGGTGATCGCCAAGCGCCATTTCATGGAACAGGGCTATGCGGCCGTATCCATGTCCGCCATCGCGGCCGAACTTGGCGGGTCCAAGGGCACCTTGTGGAGCTATTTCGCGTCCAAGGAAGAACTGTTCGACGCGTGCGTTGACGAAGCCACGCGCGAGTATCGCGAGCAGGTGCTGAAGCTGCTGGTGCCATCGGACGATCTGCGCGCGACGCTGTGTGCATTCACCCTCAGCCTTTTGCGCAAGATCACGTCGCGCGACGCCATCCAGCTGCACCGGGTGATCCATGCCGAAGTGGAGCGATCCCCGGAAATGGGTGCGATCTTTTTCCGCCGTGGACCGCAGCGCACCCGCGAAATGCTGGCGGCGCACCTTCAAGATGCGATGCAAAAGGGGCAGTTGCGGCAATCCGATCCGCTGCGCGCGGCCTTCGCACTGACCAGCCTGTGCATGGGCGCGCAGCAGCGTGCGATGCTGGGCCACCAGTTCAGCCAGGCCGAATTGGAGGAAGAGACGGACTATAATGTCGATCTTTTCCTGCGGGCGTTTGCACCGGAGCCCGCCGCACCCTAGGCTTCTGGCGAGGGGAGTGTGGAATGTCGCAACCGTTTCGGGAGGATCGCCGGTATTGGTTCGCCGTGGCGGCCGGTGCGGCGCTGCTCGTTTCCGGATGTGCGTCCGAGCCTGCCCCGCCGCCCCCGCCGACCCTGATCTATGCCGACCTGCCGGTCCGTGGCAGCCTTGCCGACGCCAGGCGCGCGGGGTTCGACAACTGCATCCGAATGGACGGCGGGCATCTTCGCTGCCGCCGGTCGGGCGTGATGCTGCTGGGCCAGGGGCCGTATGAAGCTGCGCTCGACCTGGCGGGCGGCGATGGCAGCGGTGGCTTCCGGCAGATCACCTTCTGGCACGATCGCGACCAATCGGCGGTGCTGAAGGTGGGCGATGCGCTGAAGCAGCAGGGCTGGGCATATAGCTATACCGGCGACGGCAGCCGCGGCGATCAGATGGTGCTGACCCGCAAGGGCGCGCCGGTGCGGTTTTCGATCGATCTGAGTTACTGGGGCAAGCGGCGGGTGCGCATCCTGCCGGCGTGAGCCGTTGCGGCTGCGACGGCAGGATCCAATAAGGGGAAGCCGATGACGTTTCGTTGTTTTCTATCGTCGTTCATCCTCGCCTGGGCGGTCGCCGTGTTTGTCCCCAGCATGTTCATTGCCTATGCGGGGCTTTCACCGGCGGCGGCGGCGATCGGCACCGGGTTCGATCGTCTGCCCGCCACGACCTGGAAAGTCGCCGATGATGTGGGACCGGCTGTCAAGCTGATGATCGGCGGCCTGCTGCTCGGCGGCCTGTTGCTGCTGGCGCGCACCAGGATTCCGGGCGCTGGGCGCTTTGCCGCCGCGATACTCATCGGGCTGCTCGCGGTCCTCGTCACGATGGCAGTCGTGCCGCTGGCCTTCTCGCGGGGTTTCGCCGCCGGGCTGACAGGGGCGCGGTTCGAAACCGTCACCACGATCTTATACCTGTTCGGCGGTGCGCTGGCTGGCGGCGTCTATGAAGGTGCTTTGGCGCAATGCCGACGGCGCGATGCAGGGCAGAAGAGCCTTCGCTGAAGGCCTGGCGCCGCTGGTCACGAGCGACGGCTTTGCGCTTGGCACGCTGTGCCTGCTCGATCAGAAGCCGCGAACCGTGGACGCAACCGATCTCGACCTGTTGGCCTCTCTGGCGAGCAATGCCACGTCCGTCATCGATCGGGAGCCGAATGCGCTGGCGCATGCCCAATATGCCATTGCGGAGCTTTCCGATCGGATCCGCTTCGCCATTGCCGAAGAGGATGACGCCACGGTGGCGGTGCTGGACGAGGAACTGCGCCGTTTCGAAGCCAAGCTCAAGCCGCACTGGCGATCGGGTGGGCCCATCGGCTGCGCATGAGGGGCGTCTCGATACCGTCGTACAGGCGCTAGCCGGACAAGCGCGATGCAGCAGGCTTAGTTGCCCCGCCGCGTCCACCCGCCCGCCCATAGCGCCCACCAACAGAGCAACGGCTGCGCGAACAGGCGCGGGGCGTGATAGGCCCAGCCCAGTCCGGTGTCGGTCGACAGATCCTGCACGGCATGCTGGAGGTTCGCCGGGAACACGCAGACCGCGTAAAGCCCGAGCATCGCCCCGGCAGCCTTGCGGAAGTTCACCGTGAGCAGGGCGAGAGCGCCGGCAATCTCGCACAGCCCGGTGAGCGGGATGACGGTAGCGGGATAGGGCACCCAGGCGGGGGTGATGTGCAGAAACGGCCGAGGCACCCACAGGTGCAGCACCCCCGCCAGCAGGTAAAGGCCCGCCAGCAGCAGACGCGCACCACGGCGTAAGCGCGATTCTGCTGGCGGGCCCATAGGATCAGGCCGTCTGGAGCAGCCGCTCCTTGGCGATCTTCTCGCGCCACACCAGCGGACCGGTGTGGTGGACACTCTCGCCGGTCGCATCCACCGCGACGGTGACCGGCATGTCCTTTACGTCGAACTCGTAGATCGCTTCCATGCCGAGATCCTCGAAGCCGACGACGCGCGCGCCCTTGATCGCACGGGCGACGAGATAGGCCGCACCGCCGACCGCCATCAGATAGGCGGCCTTGTGGTTGCGGATCGCCTCGATCGCCACCGGACCGCGCTCGGCCTTGCCGACCATCGCGATCAGCCCGGTCTGGGCGAGCATCATCTCGGTGAACTTGTCCATCCGCGTCGCGGTGGTGGGGCCGGCGGGACCGACCACCTCGTCGCGCACCGGATCGACCGGGCCGACATAATAGATCACCCGGCCCTTGAAATCGACCGGCAGCTCCTCGCCGCGCGACAGCATGTCCTGGATGCGCTTGTGCGCGGCGTCGCGCCCGGTGAGCATCTTGCCGTTGAGCAGCAGGCGGTCGCCCGGCTTCCAGCTCGCCACCACTTCGGGGGTCAGCGTGTCGAGATCGACGCGGATCGATTCCTTCGACGGCGTCCATTCCACCTTCGGCCATTCGTCGAGGCTCGGCGGATCGAGATAGACCGGGCCGCTGCCGTCGAGGCTGAAATGCGCGTGCCGGGTGGCAGCGCAGTTCGGGATCATCGCGATCGGCTTGGAGGCCGCGTGGGTCGGATAGTCGAGGATCTTCACGTCGAGGATCGTCGCCAGCCCGCCCAGGCCCTGCGCACCGATGCCGAGCGCGTTGACCTTGTCGAAAATCTCGATGCGGAGCCGCTCGATATCGTTCTGGGGCCCGCGCTGCTTGAGCTGCGCCATGTCGATGTCGCCCATCAGCGACTTCTTGGCGAGCGTCACGGCCTTCTCGGCGGTGCCGCCGATGCCGATGCCGAGCATGCCCGGCGGGCACCAGCCGGCACCCATTTTCGGGACCATCTCGAGCACCCAGTCGACGATCGAATCGCTCGGGTTGAGCATCGCGAACTTCGACTTGTTCTCTGAACCGCCGCCCTTGGCCGCCAGCTCGACATGGACATGGTCGCCGGGGACCATCTCGACGTTGAGCACGCAAGGGGTATTGTCCTTGGTGTTGACGCGGGAAAAGGCCGGATCGCGCAGGATCGAGGCGCGCAGACGGTTCTCGGGGTGGAGATAGGCGCGGCGCACGCCTTCATCGACGACGTCCTGCAGCGAGCGTTCGCTATCCAGCACGCACTTCTGGCCCCACTGGATGAAGACCGTGACGATCCCGGTATCCTGGCAGATCGGACGATGCCCTTCCGCGCACATGCGGCTATTGGTCAGGATCTGGGCGATGGCGTCCTTGGCGGCGGGGGACTGTTCGGCCTCATAGGCGTCGCCCAGCGCGCGGATGTAATCCATCGGGTGATAATAGGAGATGTACTGGAGCGCGTCGGCGACGCTCTCGATCAGATCGGCTTCCTGGATGAGGACGGTCATGGATCCTGCCTGCAGAAAATGGGCGCCCGGGCACGGGCTCGTGGTTCCTCTATAGGCCATTCTTACGCCGTGCCAGCGGGGGCGAGTGATTGCGCGATACGCGTTGCGCATCGGCAACGATGCGGCCGCTATTCCTCGTTGCCCAGCCGGTCGACCTGCACGTCGACCGCCAGTTCCTCCTCGCCCTGGCCGATCCGTCGGCCGGCGATGGCGGCAGCGCCGTCTGCGTCGAGACCCACCGCGACGCGGACATGTCCATCGCCCGGCGAAGCGCCGGTGACGGGATCGAACCCGACCCAGCCGAGCCCCGCGACCCACGCTTCGCACCAGCCGTGCGGCGCGCACTGCGCCAGGTCGTCCAGCCGATAGCCGGAGACGTAGCGGGCCGGGGTGTCGAACGTCCGCGCGGCGGCAAGGAACATCTGCGCCATGTCGCGCGATCCCTGCGCCTTGCCGGCAAAAGCCTCGGCGGCAGTCAGCCCGGTATCCGGCACGTCGGGCACGCAGCGGAAGCGAGCATGCAGCGCCTGATTGAGGCGGTGCAGCCGTTCGATCGGGTCGTTCGTGCTGCCCGTCACGTCCTGAGCGAAAGCAGCGAGGCGCTCGCTCGGCGCCGTGCGCTGGGTGGTGCGCAGGTACAGGGCCGGCGGCAGCGGCTCCGCAGTACCGCGCACGATGCCGGCATTGTCGCTGGTCAGCACTTCGCCCGTCACCGCGATCTCGATCGCCTCGATCGGCCCTTCGGCGTAGAGCATGGTCACGGCATTGCCATAGCCATCCACCGCATCGCGCAGCCGCGCGTCGCAATCCACGCCGACCATCCAGCTCACCACCGTCTGGTGCTGGGTGTCGCAGGGGGTGAGTCGCAGCATCTGGACGATCCGCGCCTGGGGCTGGGTGAAGCGATAGACGGAGCGGTGTTCGACGGCGATGCGCATCAGAGGAACCGGAACTGGCGAGCGATCGCGCCGTCTAGCAGCGCGTTCTCGGTGATGAAGGTTTCCAGATATTCGTGCAGGCCGCCGACGATGATGTCCGGCGTTCGCGCCTTCTGGACGCGGGCGAGGCGGGCGCGGGCCATGCGATCGGCCTCGCCCTGCAGGCCGGTGCGCTTGGCCAGCGCGCTGAGCAGTGCCACCGTTTCCTCAACGCAGGCGGCCAGGCTGCGCGGCAGCTCCGCGCGGCTGACCAGCAGATCGATGACATTATCGGGCCGCAGCCCTTCGGAATAGAGCCAGCGATAGGCGGTGACGGCGGAGACCGTCTGGAGGATCGTCGTCCACTGGTCGCGATCCACCGCGCCGCCGACGCTCTCGCCTGCCGGCAGCAACAGATGGTATTTGACGTCGACAAGCCGGGCGGTGTTGTCGGCCCGCTCGATCGCGGCGCCGAGCTGGATCAGCAGCGTCGCTTCGTTGCGCATCATCCGGTGCGTCGCGCCTTCGAACCCGCGCGTCTCCCCCTTGATCTGCTCGACCAGGCTTAACGTCTCGGTTGCGCCGCCGGTGGAGGCGCGGTTGGCGAACAGCCACCAGGCGCGGTTGATCGCAGTCCATGCATCGCGGGTGAGCGCCGTACGAACGGCGCGGGCGTTGTTGCGCGCCATTTCCAGGCAACGGATGATCGAGCCGGGATTGGTGGTGTCGAGCGTGAGGAAGCGCGCGACATGCGCCTGCGTGGCGGGATGGCCGGTCGCGGCGAAGATCTCGTCGGTATAGCTGACGGCGAGGGCGCTAAGCCACGCGGCCTCGCCGGCAGGGCGGGCCGAGAGCGCGTCGAGGCGGATCGTTGCTTCCACCAGCCGCGCGATGAAGTCGGCGCGCTCGACATAGCGGCCGAGCCAGTAAAGCGCGGCGGCCGTGCGGGAGAGCATCATCATAGACGGTGCTCCCGGACCAGATCCTCCCCGTGCCGGGAAGGATCGAAGAAGGTGTCCCTCATGCCGCGTCTCCCAGCAGCACGAAGCTGTCCTTGGTGCCGCCGCCCTGGCTGGAGTTTACCACCAGCGATCCCTCGCGCAGCGCCACGCGGGTGAGGCCGCCCGGCACCACGCGCACCTTGTCGCTGCCGGTCAGCACGAAGGGACGGAAATCGACATGGCGCGGCGCAAGACCCTTCTCGGTCAGCGTCGGCACGGTCGAGAGCGCCAGCGTCGGCTGCGCGATGTAACGGTGCGGCTCGGCGATCAGCGCAGCGCGGAAGGTCTCGATCTGCTCCTTGGTCGCGGTGGGGCCGACCAGCATGCCATAGCCACCCGATCCGTCGACCAGCTTCACCACCAACTCGGGCAGGTGATCGAGCACATATTTCAGTGCCTGCGGTTCGCGGCAGCGCCAGGTCTCGACATTGGGCAGCTTGGCCTCGCCGCCCGAATAGAAGCGGACGATCTCCGGCATGTAGCTGTAGATCGCCTTGTCGTCGGCGATGCCATTGCCCGGTGCGTTGAGCAGCGCGACATTGCCCGCGCGATAGGCGGCGATCAGCCCCGGCACGCCAAGCAGCGAGTCCGGCCGGAAGACCAAAGGATCGAGGAAATCGTCGTCGATGCGGCGGTAGATCACGTCCACCCGCACGCGGCCGGCGATCGTCTCCATGTAGACGATGTCGTCGTCCACCACCAGGTCGGCGGCTTCGACCAGTTCGACCCCCATCGAATCTGCAAGGAAGCTGTGTTCGTAATAGGCCGAGTTGAAATGGCCCGGCGTCAGCACGACGCATACCGGCCGCGTCCGCCCGGAAGGCGCCACCGAGCGCATCGTTTCCAGCAGCATGTCCGGATAGCTGTCGACCGGCGCCACGCGGAAGTCGCGGAACAGCTCCGGACACAGCCGGATCATCGCCTCGCGATTTTCCAGCATGTAGGAAACGCCGGAAGGCGTGCGGGCATTGTCTTCCAGCACATAGAATTCGTCCGGCCCGGTGCGCACCAGATCGATTCCGCAGATATGCGCCCAAACGCCGTGCGGCGGGCGGATGCCGGCGACTTCGGGGCGGAACTGATCGTTGCGCAGGATCAGCTCGGGCGGAATAATGCCTTCGTCGAGGATGCGCCGCGCGCCGTAAATGTCCTCAAGAAAGGCGTTGATCGCCTCGACCCGCTGGACCAGCCCTTCGCTCAGCTTTTCCCATTCGTGCTGCAGGAAGATGCGGGGCACGATATCGAAGGGGATGATGCGTTCGGCAGCATCGCTGTCGCCATAAACGGCGAAGGTGATGCCCAGCTGGCGGAAGGCGGCTTCGGCGGATTGCTGCCGCCGTTGCAGTTCGTCCGCAGGTGTATCGGCGATCCAGCGCGAAAGAGCGGAGAACTCCGCGCGCGGTTGTTCCGGCCCGCCATGCCCCCAAATCTCGTCGAACGCCCCCGTTGATCCCATCAGAGCTCCCAAACGTTCGTGTCGTCGTTCGGATGCATGCTGCAATGCTTCGTTGCGGCGCACAAGCGGGGAAATGGAGGGAGCAGAGATCCTCTTTCGAAAACGCGGAGGATTACTGCCCCTTTGCCAACCCGGTCAGCAGATCCTGTGTCAGCACCTGCGGCAGCACCTCGGGCGTAGCCTTGCGCGGCTTGTACCAGAGGTAGAGTGGCACGCCGGCGCGATTGTGCGCTTCGATGAAGCGGCCGAGCGTGGCGTCGCCGTTGGTCCAGTCTCCCACCAGTACCGCGACCTTGCCATCGGCAAGCGCGCGCTCGACCGCGGCGGTTTCGATCACACCCTTTTCGTTGACCTTGCAGGTGAGGCACCAGTCGGCAGTGAAGTAGGCAAAGACTGGCTTGCCCTGTGCGCGCAGCTCGGTGAGGCGGGCCTCGCTGAACGGCTCGGCGCCGGCTATCGCAGCGGGTTGCCCGCCGGCGGCGGCGGGGCGGACCAGCGCGATGCCGCCGACCGCGACCAGCACCAGCGGCAGCGCGGGCAGCCAGGCGCGGCTGCGTCCCCGGGCCTGTCGCGCGCCCGCCCACCACAGGCCGAGTGTCGCCAGCAGCGTGGCGGCGAGGCCGATCGTCATGCCGTCCACCCCTGCCTGCTTGCCCAGCACCCAGGCGAGCGCAACCGCGGTGAGGAACATCGGAACCGAGAGGATGTGCCGCATCGTCGCCATCCACGGGCCCGGCCTGGGCAGCGCGCGGCGGAAAGCAGGGACGAAGCCCAGAGCCAAGAAGGGCAGGGCGATGCCGAGGCCCAGCCCGCCGAAGATCGCCAGCCCCGCGAACCAGGGCAGCACCAGCGCCGCGCCCAGTGCCGATGCCATGAACGGCCCGGTGCACGGCGTGGCGATGAAGGCCGCCAATGCACCAGTGGCGAAGGCTCCGCCATGGCCCTTGCTTGCGGCCCGGTTGACGACGGCGGGCGTCATGATTTCGAACAACCCGGCAAGGTTGAAGGCGATCCCGGTGACGAGCAGCAGCAGCACCAGGATAACGCGGGGATCCTGCAACTGGAACGCCCAGCCCACCGTCGCCCCGGCCGCGCGGAGGCCGAGCAGCAGGCCGCCGAGCGCGAGGCACACCAGCACCACGCCTGCCGTGTAGGCGAGCGCCTCGGTGCGCGGGCTGCCGCCGTCCTTGTTCGCCTTGGCGAGGCTCAGTGCCTTGAGGCTGAGGATGGGGAAGACGCAGGGCATGACGTTCAGGATCAGCCCGCCCAGCACCGCCGCGAAGAAGGCGCCGATCGCGGCCAGCCACGGCGTCGCGGCGCTGGCGGGCTTGGCGGGCGGTACCGCGCCGGGCGTGGCGGTAACGGTCAGCCCCTGGCCGTCGATCGCCAGCACGCCCTCCAGCTTGGCCGGTGCGGTGCGTGCTTTGGTCTCAATCACCAGCCGGTCGCCGTCGCGCGTCACGCTTTGCGGTGCGGCATAGTCGATCGCGTTCGCGGTCAGCGGGTAGAAGTAGACGTCCTTGGCCGCGGCGTCGGCAGGGTAGGGCACCGCCAGCCGGAGAGCGCCGCCCTCTGCCCGGAAGGCCGCGGGCGTGCTCAGCGGCCGGGGCAGCTTCGCCCGCCAGCCGTCGAATTTCGCGCGGGTCGCGGCGTCGATCGCGCCGTCCCCGATGACGAGGCTGGTTTCCAGCTCGGCCTTTTCCGGCACGCACAGCGTATCGGTGCAGACGAGATAGTCGAGTTTCAGCTTTACCGGCAGCACGCCCTTCGCGTCCGCCGGGATGTGCAGGGTGGTCAGCCGGACGAAGGTGCCTTCATAGACATAGTTCATCAGGCCCGCGATGAGCAGCCGCTGCGGCACGGGATAGCGGAACGCTTCCGCACGCGCGCCGGCAGGCAGCGTCCACTGCGCCTCGGCAGGCAGGCCGGCGTCGCCCGGATTCTGCCAATAGGCGTGCCAGCCCGGATCGGGAGTGGAGATCAGCGCCAGCGTGATCGTGCTGCCGGGTTTCGGGCGCGGCGCTTCTGTCACCAGCGTGCTGCGAACATGCGGGCCCTTGGCAAAGCCCTGCGCCGCTGCCGGCACCGCGTGGCCAAGGAGTAGCAGGAGCGACATCAAAGCGAAACGAAGCTGGGCCATGTCGCCGTCCTTGCCCAGTTCGCCGCGTTCGACAATAGCTGGGTACATCCAACCTCCCACCGTGCCCGGAGCCGGCCTTGATGAAACTGTTTGCACCCTTTGCCGCCGCGCTTGCGCTGGCTGCCGCCACGCCTGCCTTTGCCCAGCAGGCGGCCCCCGCCGCTGCGGCGCCGGCGGCTCCGCCCAAGCTGCTGGTGGTGATTTCCGTCGACCAGTTTTCGGCCGACCTGTTTGCCGAATATCGCGGTCAGTTCACCGGCGGCTTCGCCCGGCTGATGTCGGGGGCCGTCTTCCCCGCCGGCTATCAGAGCCACGCCGCGACGGAGACCTGCCCCGGCCACTCGACGATCCTGACCGGCGATCATCCGTCGCGCACCGGCATCATCGCCAATGACTGGACCGATTTCGCCGCGCCGCGCGCCGACAAGCGGGTCTATTGCGCTGAGGACGAGAGCGTGCCCGGCAGCGATTCGGAACATTACACGGTGTCCGACAAGCATCTGAAGGTGCCGACGCTGGGCGAGTGGATGAAGTCGGCCGATCCACAGTCCCGCGTCGTCTCTGTTGCCGGCAAGGATCGCGCCGCAGTGATGATGGGCGGCCACAAGGTCGACGAGCTCTGGTGGTGGGACGGCAAGGCATTTGTTTCCTATGCCGGCCGCACCGCCCCCGATGCGGTCACTCGGATCAACGCCGCGACGGCTGCGCGCGTTGCCGAGGCGCAGCCGGCGCTGAACCTGCCCGCCTTCTGCCAGGCGCGATCGCGCGCGATCGCGCTGGGCGGCTCGAAGACGGTGGGCGACGGCCGCTTCGCGCGTGCCGCCGGCGACGCCAAGGCTTTCCGGGCCTCGCCCGAATTCGACGATGCGGTGCTGGCGCTGGGCGCAAAGCTCGCCACCGACATGAAGCTGGGCCAGCAGGGGCATAGCGATCTGCTGATCCTGGGCGCGTCGGCGACCGACTATGTCGGCCATAGCTACGGCACCGAAGGCAGCGAAATGTGCCTGCAGCTGCTCTCGCTCGACCAGACGCTGGGCCGGCTGTTCGAGGCGCTGGACCGTACCGGCGTCGACTACCAGGTGGTGCTGACCGCCGATCATGGCGGCCATGACCTGCCCGAGCGCCACCGCGAACATGCCGCGCCGACCGAGCAGCGCCTTACTGCGGATGCCACCGTCGGTACGATCAGCCGTGCCCTCGCCGCCAAGCTTGGCCTCACCGGCGCGGTGCTGGTGGGTGGTCCCGGCGGGGACGTCTACGTCTCGCCCACCGTGCCGCAGGCGAAGCGGGCGTCGGTGCTAGCCGAGGCGGCGAAGCTCTATGCGGCGAATCCGCAGGTGCAGGCGGTGTTCACCCGCGCGCAGATCGAAGCCACGCCGATCGTCCATACCCCTCCAGAGACGTGGAGCCTGCTGGAGCGCGCCCGAGCCTCCTATGATCCGCAGCGTTCCGGGGATCTGGTGGTCGCGCTCAAGCCGCGCGTGACGCCGATCCTCGATCCGGTGGGCGGCTATGTCGCCACGCATGGCAGCTTCTGGGATTATGATCGCCGCGTGCCGATGCTGTTCTGGCGCAAGGGCATGACCGGCTTCGAACAGCCGCTGTCGGTAGAAACGGTGGATATCGCACCGACGCTGGCGGCGCTGATCAAGGTGCCGGTGCCGGTGGAAATCGACGGACGCTGCCTCGATCTGGACGCGGGGCCGGGGGACAGCTGCAAGTAACTTCCGCGGCCGTGCAGGCGAGCGATGCTCAGCCCTGCGCGGTCCGCCGGCGCTCGACCAGTTCGATCGCGCGCTGCACGGCCGCGTCGATCGATAGGAAGCTGGTGTCCAGCGTCGCCGCGTCGGCCGCTTGGGAAAGCGGCGCTTCGCTGCGGCGCGAATCGCGGTCGTCGCGGGCGCGAATGTCCGCCAGCACCTTATCCAGGCTGCTGTTGATGCCGTTCTTGCGAAGTTCGAGATGACGGCGCTGGGCGCGGATCGTCGGCGTTGCCTTGATGAACAGCTTCACCTCCGCATCCGGCGCGATCACCGTGCCGATGTCCCGCCCGTCCAGCACCGCGCCGCCGGGCTGGCGGGCGAATTTTTTCTGTCGGGCGAGCAGCGCGGCGCGCACCAACGGATGGGCGGAAACGATCGACGCGACCTGGCCCACGTCGTCGGTGCGCAGCAAGGGATCGGCGAGCAGCGCGTCTTCGAAGCTGCAGGCGGAAACCGCATCGGCTTCCTTTTCGGGATCGAGCCCCTCGCGCAGCACGCTCGCCGCCACGGCACGATAGAGCAACCCGGTGTCGAGGTGCGGCAGGCCGTAATGCCGTGCGAGTGCGCGGGCGATGGTGCCCTTGCCCGATGCGGCGGGGCCGTCGACGGCGATGATCATGCCACGGCTCCGGCGGAGCAGGTCCGCCGGCGGTGCGGCGTGGCGATCGGCAGGAAAGGCAGCGGAAGCAAGAACACGAAGACCCTGATCGAAAGCGAAACAGGCGGGCGGCGCCAGACCTGCAAGAAATTGCGGCAGGCCACCTGAATCGGGACGATGCCGCGCCTAGTCAAGCCGGAGATGCGATCAGCCGGTCAGCGAGTCCAGCGTGGCGAAGAAGTTCGGATAGCTGGTCGCCACCGGAGCGACATCATCGATCGAGATCGGCTTGGCTGCGGCGAGCGACGCCACCGTCATGCTCATCGCGATGCGATGATCGAGAAGCGTCGCCACCGCACCGCCTCCCGGCAGTGGGGCGCCGGCCGATCCATGGATGGCAAGCCCGTCTTCGAATTCCTCGGTCTCGACGCCCGCCGCCGTCAGCGCGGCACGCATCGCGGCGATGCGATCCGATTCCTTCACCCGCAGTTCGTGCGCGCCGCGGGCGACGGTGCGCCCTTCGGCCAGCGCTGCCGCGACGAACAGCACCGGATATTCGTCGATCATGCTCGGCGCCAGATCGGCGGGCACCTCGATCGCCTTCAGCGGCGCGTGGCGCACCACCAGATCGGCCACCGGTTCGCCGCCCACAATCCGGGCGTTGGTCTCGGCGATGTCGGCGCCCATCAGGCGCAGCGCGGTGATCAGGCCCGTGCGGGTTGGGTTCATGCAGACATTGGCGATGGTGACGTCCGACCCCGGCACGATGGACGCTGCGACCATCCAGAAGCCGGCGGAGGAGGGATCGCCAGGCACAATGATGTGCTGGGGCTGTAGTTCGGCCTCGCCGGTGATCGCGATGACCTTGCCCTCGGGGCTGTCTTCCACCGTCAGCGTCGCGCCGAAACCGCGCAGCATCCGCTCGCTATGGTCGCGGGTAGGCACGGGTTCGATGACGCGGGTGATGCCCGGCGTATTGAGCCCGGCGAGCAGAATCGCCGACTTCACCTGGGCGGAGGCGACCGGCAGCGTGTAGGTGATCGGCACCGCCGGGCACGTGCCGCGCACCATCAGCGGCAGGCGGCCGCCAGGGCTGGCAGTGATCTCCGCGCCCATCTGGCCCAGCGGTTCGATCACCCGGCCCATCGGGCGGCCGGAGAGCGAGGCGTCGCCGACAAAGGTGGCGCTGATCGGGTGGCTCGAAACCAGGCCCATCAGCAGCCGGGTGGAAGTGCCGGAATTGCCCATGTCGAGCGCCTGCGCCGGCTGTTGCAGCCCGCCCACGCCTACGCCGTACACGCGCCAGACGCCGTCGTCGCCACGCTCGACGGTGGCGCCCATCGCCCGCATCGCGGCGGCGGTTGCGAGCACGTCTTCGCCCTCCAGCAAGCCTTCGATGCGACTTTCACCCACGGCCAGCGCCGAAAACATGATGGCGCGGTGGCTGATCGACTTGTCGCCGGGAACGGTGACGGTGCCGCGCAGCGGACCGCGCGCGGAAGCGGTTAAGGGGCGGGAAGGAGCATTCGACATGGCCGCGGCTTTGACAGGCGGCTTGCACCATGGCAAGGCGCGCCCCACTTTCCGGGATCACCAAAATCCCGAACATCCGAACAAGCGAAAGGCGAAGAGGCAACACATGGTGAAGCCGGAATGGGGCACCAAGCGCAGCTGCCCGAAGTGCGGTACGCGCTTTTACGATCTGACCAAGGACGAGCCCGTCACCTGCATCAACTGCGGTTATGCCTGGGAGCCTGAGCCGATCCTAAAGTCCAAGCAGCCGCTGCCGTTCGAAGCCGTCAAGGCCGACAAGGACAAGGCGGAGGCCGAAGATTCGGATCTGGTGGGCGACGACGATCTGGATCTGTCGGCGGACGACGAGGAGCCCTCGGCGGACGACGATGTCGATCTGGGCGGCGACGACGACTTGGGCGTCGAGACCAACAGCGACGAAGACGAAAACTGAGTTGAAAAAAAGTTTGGCAAGGGCACAAAACGGCCCTTGCCAAGCTGGCGAGCCCCTTCTAAAGGGCACGCCTCCCGAGGGAATGGGGCCGTAGCTCAGCTGGGAGAGCGTCGCAATGGCATTGCGAAGGTCAGGGGTTCGATCCCCCTCGGCTCCACCATTTCCTCTCGCTAGGCCGTACCGGGCGTAGCGGAACCGGGCACGAAACCCTGCCGGCCCGCCCTCTTTAGACCAGCTTCAGCGACTCGACGTCTACTCGTCCAGCGTGCCGCGCATGACGTGGTGCAGCGGTCGCATCTCCTCCACCAGCCATGTGAGGAACCGATCGATGCGCGGCAGCCCGCGCAGATCGCGGGGCACCACGAGCCAGAAGCTGCGCTGGATATCAATGCTCGCGCGCAGCACGCGCCGCAGTTCCGGCATCGCATCACCGATGAAGCAGGGCAGGATGCCACAGGCATGGCCTCGCGCGATCATTTCGGCCTGGGCGTTGATGCTGGTGCTGCGCACCTGCGGCACCAGGCGCCGGTCGATTTCGGCCAGGTAGCGCAGTTCCGGCGCATAGATCTGATCGGCGACATAACCGGTCATTCGATGTCCAAGCAGGTCCGCCGGCTGCTGCAGCGGCGGAGCGGCAGCGAGATAGTCGGGCGTCGCGTAAAGCCCCAGCGCATAATCGGTGAGTTTGCGCGCGACGAGCGCACCCGCGCGGGGCCTCGCCAGCATCACCGCGACATCGACTTCGCGCCGGGAGGGACTGAGGAACCCACTGGATGCAATCAGATCGATCTGAATGTTTGGAAATCGCCGCGTGAAGGCATGCAGGCGCGGGGCGATGATCTGCGTGCCGAATCCCTCGGACGCGCTGACCCGGAGGGTGCCGGCCAGTTCCGTCCCGCTCGCTCCCATGCCCACGATGCCGAGCGCCTCCGCTTCCATGCGCTCAACCTGATCCAGCAACTGCTGGCCTTCCTCGGTCAGCGTATGGCCGGTGGTGGCATGTTCGAACAGGCGCCGCGCAAGGGCACTTTCCAGCTTGCGCAATCGACGCGAGACGGTGGTGGCGTCCATGTCCAGCGCCGCCGCCGCACGGCTGAGCCGTTGCGCGCGCGCCACGGCGAGGAAGATGCGGAGGTCGTCCCAGTTCATGCCCGTCTTGTAGCGGCGCAGTGGCTGTGCTGCAAAATTGCAGCTACAACCTGCAACTTCGTGCTCTTGCCTGCGCTACTGGGGTGCTCCAACGAAGGAATTCGGAGAGTGAGGAACCTGATATGCGCTTGATAGAGCATGTGATCGTCGGCCACGCGGGAGGCGGCGCGGGTCGTCGCTCGGACGTGTTCGATCCCAATAGTGGCGCCGTGCAGGCGCAGGTGGCGCTCGGCACCGCCGCCGATCTCGAGCGCGCGGTCGCCGCCGCCCAGGCCGCCCAGCCCGGCTGGGCCGCGACCAACCCGCAGCGTCGCGCCCGCGTGATGTTCCGCTTCAAGGAACTGGTCGAGGCGAACATGGACGCGCTGGCGCATCTGCTCTCCGCCGAACACGGCAAGGTGATCGCCGACGCCAAGGGCGACATCCAGCGCGGGCTCGAAGTGATCGAGTTCGCCTGCGGCATCCCCCACGCGCTGAAGGGCGAATACACCCAGGGCGCCGGGCCGGGCATCGACGTCTATTCGATGCGGATGCCGCTCGGCATCGGCGCGGGCATCACCCCGTTCAACTTCCCGGCGATGATCCCGATGTGGATGTTCGGGGTGGCGATCGCCTGCGGCAATGCGTTTATCCTCAAGCCGTCCGAGCGCGATCCCAGCGTGCCCGTTCGCCTCGCCGAACTGATGCTGGAGGCCGGCGCACCCGAAGGCATACTGCAGGTGGTGCAGGGCGACAAGGAGATGGTCGACGCGATCCTCGACCATCCGGCGATCGGCGCGGTGAGCTTCGTCGGCTCGTCGGACATCGCCCATTATGTCTACCAGCGCGGCGTCGCGGCGGGGAAGCGCGTCCAGGCGATGGGCGGCGCCAAGAACCACGGCATCGTCATGCCCGACGCCGATCTCGACCAGGTGGTTGCCGACCTGTCCGGCGCGGCGTTCGGCTCGGCGGGCGAACGCTGCATGGCGCTCCCCGTGGTGGTGCCCGTCGGCGACAAGACGGCCGATGCCCTGCGCGAGAAGCTGATTCCAGCGATCGAGGCCTTGCGGGTTGGCGTCTCCACCGATGCCGAGGCGCAGTACGGCCCGGTGGTCAACGCGGCGCACAAGGCGCGTGTGGAAGGCTGGATCCAGACCGGCGTCGACGAAGGCGCCGAGCTGGTGATCGACGGCCGCGGCTTCCAGTTGCAGGGCCATGAGCAGGGCTTCTTCATCGGCCCGTCGCTGTTCGACCGCGTGACGCCGGACATGAAGAGCTACCAGGAGGAGATCTTCGGCCCGGTGCTCCAGATCGTCCGCGCGCCCGATTTCGAGACGGCGCTGCGCCTGCCGAGCGAGCACCAGTACGGAAACGGCGTCGCGATCTTCACCCGCAACGGCCACGCCGCGCGCGAGTTCGCGGCACGGGTGAATGTGGGGATGGTCGGCATCAACGTGCCGATCCCGGTGCCGGTGGCCTATCACAGCTTCGGCGGCTGGAAGCGCTCGGCGTTCGGCGATACCAACCAGCACGGCATGGAAGGCGTGAAGTTCTGGACCAAGGTGAAGACCGTCACCCAGCGCTGGCCCGACGGCGCCCCCGACGGCAGCAACGCCTTCGTCATCCCGACCATGGGGTGAGGGTGGTGCGGGCAGGCCTCATTCCTCCCCGGAACGGGGAGGGGGACCAAGCCACGCCGTGGCTTGGTGGAGGGGCCGCCGCGCACGCGGCGGTGTTCCTGCGGCCCCCACGCTCCCCGCGCCTGCGGCGCGGCCCCTCCACCACGCGGCTGTGCCGCGCGGTTCCCCTCCCCGTACCGGGGAGGAATTTCCACGATCCAACACGGCTGAACCCATGACCCACCAGTTCGACCTCACTGACGACCAGCGCCAGATCCAGGAGATGGCGCAGAAGTTCACCGCCGATGCGATCACCCCGCACGCCGCCGAGTGGGACGAGAAGCACGTCTTCCCGCGCGAGACGATCAAGGCTGCCGCCGAGCTCGGCTTCGCGGCGATCTATGTCTCGGAGGAATCGGGCGGCATCGGCCTCGGCCGGCTCGAATCCGCGCTGATCTTCGAGGCGATGGCCTATGGCTGCCCGTCCACATCCGCGTTCATCTCGATCCACAACATGGCCGCCTGGATGATCGACCGCTTCGGCAGCCAGACGGTCAAGGACAAGTATCTACCCAGCCTGGTCACCATGGACCGGCTGGCCAGCTACTGCCTCACCGAGCCCGGCTCGGGCTCGGACGCGGCGGCGCTCAAGACGCGGGCCGTCCGCGACGGCGACCATTACATCGTCACCGGCACCAAGCAGTTCATCTCCGGGGGCGGCGCAAACGACCTCTACCTCACCATGGTCCGCACCGGCGAGGAGGGGCCCAAGGGCATCTCCGCGCTGGTGATCGAGAAGGACATGCCCGGCGTCAGCTTCGGCGCGCAGGAGCGCAAGCTCGGCTGGCACTCGCAGCCGACCGCGCAGGTGATCCTCGATAACGTCCGCGTGCCGGTGGAGAACCTGATCGGTGCCGAGGGCGAGGGCTTCCGAATCGCGATGATGGGGCTGGACGGCGGCCGGCTCAACATCGGCGCCTGCTCGCTCGGCGGGGCGCAGCGCTGCCTCGACGAGGCGGTGCGCTACACCCAGGAGCGCAAGCAGTTCGGCAAGGCGATCGCCGATTTCCAGAACACCCAGTTCACCCTCGCCGACATGGCGACCGAGCTGGAGGCCGCCCGCGCGCTGCTCTACCTCGCCGCCGCCAAGGTGACCGCGGGCACGCCCGACAAGACCCGCTTCGCCGCGATGGCCAAGCGGCTCGCGACCGACACCGGCTCGTCGGTGGTCGATCGCGCGCTGCAGCTGCACGGCGGCTATGGGTACCTTATGGACTATCCGATCGAACGCTTCTGGCGCGACCTGCGCGTCCATTCGATCCTCGAGGGCACCAATCAGGTGATGCGGATGATCGTCGGCCGGGATCTGGTGCGCGAATGAGCGACGTCCTGACGCAGATCGACGGGGCGGCAGCCCGCCTCCGCCTCAACCGCCCCAAGGCGCTGCATGCGCTCAACACCGGGATGTGCCGGGCGATGCTCGACGCGCTCGACGCGTGGGAGCATAACGATGCCATCCACATCGTGCTCCTCGACCATGCCGAGGGCCGCGGCTTCTGCGCCGGCGGCGACATCCGCATGATCGCGGAGAGCGGCGCGAGCGACGGCACCGAAGCCGCCGACTTCTTCCGCACCGAATACCGGCTCAACCACCGGCTGTTCACCTATTCCAAGCCAATCGTCGCCTTCGCCGACGGTATCGTGATGGGCGGCGGCGTCGGTATCTCGCAGCCGGCGCGGTTCCGGGTGGCAACCGAGAACACCAAGTTCGCCATGCCCGAGACCGGCATCGGCCTGTTCCCCGACGTTGGCGGCGGCTGGTATCTTTCGCGGCTGCCCGGGCGGATGGGCGAGTATCTGGCGCTGACCGGCCACCGGCTCGACGGCGCCGAATGTCTCGCGCTCGGCCTCGCCACCCACTACCTCCCCGCCGAGGCGCTCGCCTCCGCCAAGGCGCAGATCACCACCGCGCCCGACAAGGCGCTGGCGATCCTCGACGATCTCTCGATCGAGCCGCCGATCGCCAAGATCCTGGCGCACTACGCGGATATCGACCGGCTGTTCGCTGGCGATACCGTCGAGGACATCGTCGCTGCGCTGGAAGCCGAGGACAGCGAGTGGGCTGCGGCGACGCTGGCCACGCTGCGTACCAAGTCGCCGCAGGCGTGCAAGGTATCGCTGCGCATCGTCCACGAAGGCCGCAATATGCCCGATTTCGCCGCCGAAATGGCGCAGGAATATGCCGTCGCCACCCGCGTCTGCCGCCTGCCCGATTTCGCCGAGGGCGTGCGCGCCGTGATCGTCGACAAGGACAATGCCCCGCATTGGTCTCCCTCTACCCCGGAAGCGGTGGACAGCGCCGCGATCGACGCCATCTTCGCGCCGATGCCGGCCGAGTCGGCGTGGAAGCCCTGAACGGAGAAGAACATGTCCGCTTATGAAACTCTCCTCGTCGAACAGCGCGGCGCCGTCACGCTGATCACGCTCAACCGGCCCAAGGCACTCAACGCGCTCAACAGCCAGGTGCTAAGCGAGCTGCTCGACGTAATGCGCGCCTTCGATGCGGATCCGACCCGGGGCTGCGCGGTGCTCACCGGCAGCGAAAAGGCGTTCGCGGCGGGTGCCGACATCAAGGAGATGCAGGCGCAAGGCTTCGCCGACATGTACGGCCACGACTTCTTCGCCGGCTGGGACGCCTTCACCCGCACCCGCAAGCCGATCATCGCGGCTGTCGCCGGCTATGCGCTGGGCGGCGGCTGTGAAGTGGCGATGATGTGCGACTTTATCCTCGCCGCGGACACGGCCAAGTTCGGCCAGCCCGAGATCAAGCTGGGCGTGTCGCCGGGCATGGGGGGCTCGCAGCGGCTGACCCGCGCGGTGGGCAAGGCCAAGGCGATGGAAATGTGCCTCACCGGCCGGATGATGGACGCCGCCGAGGCCGAGCGCGCGGGCCTCGTCAGCCGCATCCTGCCCGCCGCCGAGCTCGTCGAGGAAGCGGTGCAGACCGCCGCGACGATCGCCGCGATGCCCCCGCTGGCGGTGAAGGCCAACAAGGAAATGGTCAACGTGGCGTTCGAGACAACGCTGGCGCAAGGCGTGCAGTTCGAGCGCCGCCTGTTCCACGCGCTGTTCGGCACCGAGGACCAGAAGGAAGGCATGACGGCGTTCGTCGAGAAGCGCCCGGGGAACTGGACCGGGCGTTGAGTCACTGAACCACTCCCCCTCCCGCGTGCGGGAGGGGGCCGGGGGGTGGGCCCCCGGCATCCGCGACACCATCGCTTGTGGAGAGGGAGCGCCCACCCCCAGCCCCTCCGCCAAGCGGGAGGGGAGTACCTGAATGGCACGCGTAGCATTCATCGGCCTGGGCAATATGGGTGGCGGGATGGCGGCGAACCTCGCCAAGGCCGGCCACGACGTCCGCGCCTTCGATCTGTCCCCGGAAGCGCTGGAGCGCGCGAAGAAGGCGGGCTGCCTGCCTGCCGCCGATGCCGCCGAGGCGATCGCCGGCGCCGAGGCGATCGTCACCATGCTGCCCGCCGGCGCCCATGTGGAGGCGCTCTACACCGAGACATTGCTCGACCATGCCGATGCCGGCGCGATCCTGATCGACTGTTCGACGATCGACGTCGCCACCGCCCGCCGCGTGGCCGAAGCCGCCACTCAGCGCGGGCTGCTCGCGGTCGATGCGCCGGTCTCGGGCGGGATCGCCGCGGCGACTGCCGGCACGCTCACCTTCATGGTCGGCGGCGCAGTCGCGGCGTTCGAGCGGGCGGAGCCGTTCCTCGAGGACATGGGCAAGGCTGTGATCCATGCCGGCGCCAGCGGGGCGGGCCAGGCGGCGAAGATTTGCAACAACATGATCCTCGGCGCGACGATGGTCGCGACGTGCGAGGCCTTTGCGCTGGCCGAGAAACTGGGTCTGGACCAGCAGCGCTTCTTCGACATTGCCTCGGTCTCCTCGGGGCAGAGCTGGTCGATGACGAGCTATTGCCCGGTCCCCGGTGTCGGACCCGAAACCCCTGCCGACCGGGACTATCAGGGCGGGTTCGCCGCGCCGCTGATGCTCAAGGATCTCAAGCTGGCACTGGAAGCGGCGGCGAGCGTCGGCGCGCAGGTGCCGATGGGCGAGCGCGCCCAGCAGCTCTACGCCGCCTTCGTCGAAGGTGAGGGGGCCGGTCTCGACTTTTCCGGGATCATCAAGACGCTGCGCTGATCCGGCGCGCCCGCAGAGGTGCTCTCGACAGCATGGCCGCGATCGGGGCACAAGCACCGGGTGCGCCAGGCAGCTCCACCCGATCCTCCATGTATCGCTGCGGCCCGCTCCAGCCATGGCGCTGGCCCATGCTGTGCCGGCAGCTTCGACGAAACCTTGTTCGTCAGTGGCGTGCAGCCGGCATGAGCCCCTCCCCAACCTTGCTGGTGGTGGAAGACGATGCCGCGATCCGGCGATTGCTGGCCATCGGCCTTGATCGCGCCGGATATCGGGTGGTGGAAGCCGGCACGGCGCATGCCGCACTGGCCGCGCTGCAGGCGGAGCGACTTGATGCGGTGCTGCTCGACCTTGGCCTGCCGGATCGGGACGGGATGGAGCTTGTGCCGCTGCTGAAAGGTGCGGGGGTTGCCGTGCTGGTGATTTCCGCGCGCGACGGCACCGACCAGAAAGTGACGGCGCTGGACCTGGGAGCCGATGACTATGTGACGAAGCCGTTCGACATGGCGGAAGTGCTGGCCCGCGTGCGAACCGCCCTGCGCCATCGTCGTGCGCGCGAGACGGACGCGCCGCCGGTGCGGATCGGCGATGTCGCGATCGATATCGCCAACCGCCAGATACGCAGGGCAGGGGAGGAGGTGCACCTGACGCCGAAGGAATTTGCATTCCTCGCCGAATTGGCCAGGCACCCGGGCCGCGTCGTGACGCATAGTCAGTTGCTGCGCACGATCTGGGGCATCGGCCGCGAAGACGATGTCGAATATCTGCGGGTGGCGGCGCGCGGCGTTCGCCGCAAGCTCGATGCCGATCCTGCCCGGTCGCTGATCCGCAACGAACCGGGCGTCGGCTATCGGCTGATTGCGGAGGGCTGATACGGGCTTGCGGCCCGCTGCTCCGCCGAGAGGGCGTGCCCCGGTGCGGCCGCCTGCGCCATGGCGGCGCCGACCAGGATCAAGGTCGGCCCGTCGCCCGCAAGCCCCTGAACAGCGATCGGCAGCAGATCGAGCCGGGTGTGGAGGAAGCGTTCCGCCGGCAGGCTCACATCGCAGGCGACGAGGACCGGGGTAGATCCCGCCAGCCCGGCGCGCTGCAGTTGTCGGCTGATTTCCGGCGCGGCACCGCGACCCATATAGAAGATCGTGGTGCAGGCGGGATCGGCGAGCGCCGGCCAATCGAGGTCGAGCGGCTCCTCGCCGCGCTTGTGCGCCGTGGCGAACTGAACGCGACGGGCGAGACCGCGCAGCGACAGCGACAGCCCGGCCGCGGCGGCGGCGGCGCTTGCCGCAGTGATGCCCGGACAGATGCGAGTGGCGATGCCTGCGCCCGCCAAGGAGGTTATTTCCTCCATGGAGCGGCCGAAGATCGAAGGATCTCCCCCCTTCAGTCGCACGACGCGCCCGCCCGCCTGGGCCGCCTGCACCAGAAGGCTGTTGATCGAATCCTGGTCCTTGGAATGGCGACCGGAGCGCTTGCCCACCGGCACGCGCTGCACCGCCTTGGGGATGAGGTCGAGGACGCCGGCGCCGACCAGCGCATCGTAGAACACGATGGTCGCGGTGCGCAGCAGCCGTTCGGCCTTGCGGGTCAGAAGATCCGGATCGCCCGGGCCTGCGCCGACCAGCCATACGCTGCCTGCAGGGAAATCATCGACCATGTGCGGCTTCCTTTGGCATTTCGGTGAGGATGCGGGCAAGTGCGGGGCGGCAGGAGCCGCAATTGGTGCCGGCGCCGATGGCGGCGCCAATCGCGGCGACGTCCACCAGCTGCTGATCGCGGATTGCCGCGACGATCGTGTGCAGGCCGACATCGAAGCAGGCGCACACCACCGGCCCGCGATCGACCTGCGCCCCCGGCGCGCGCCCTGCCAGCACCTGCAAGCCCTGGGGGCGGCCAAGCTGTGCGATCAGCCAGTCGCGACCTGGCAATTCACCGGTGCGGGTGACGAACAATATGGCGGCGAGCCTGCCTTCGCGCAGGATGGCGATGCGCCGGGTGCCGCGCGCGGGATCGATCGCCTCGATGCGCTCGCCTTTTGGAAGAGCGCGATCGAGTTCGGTCGAACCGCCACGGCCGGCCAGCTCGAACAGCGCTCCGCCGGGCACGGTAACACGAGTCGCCCATAGGCAGTCGGGCGAGGGCGCGTCGCCATGGACGATCAGAAAGCCGCGCCAGTCAACAGCGACGGGGGTGATCCTGGCCGGGCACAGCTTGAAGCCGGGCTGGCCCGAATGCGGATCGGCAAGGTCACGGGCGAGCAGGCCGGTGCGACCGCCGCTCGATTGGCGGTCGGTCCAGTGGATCGGCGTGAACAGCTCGCCTCGCCGTTGGCCGGAATGATGCGCGACACGAAACACGCTCTCCCCCTGCGGCGTGGTCAGCCGTGCCAGCCCGCCGTCGTCCAGACCCAGTGTCACGGCGTCCTCGGGGTGGATCTCGACCAGTGGCTCCTCCCGGTGGCGCGCAAGCTTGGGCGACAGGCCGGTGCGGGTCATGGTGTGCCACTGATCGCGATAGCGGCCGGTATTGAGCGTCATCGGCCAGTCGCGAAGCGGTGCTTCCAGCGGGCGCTGCGTGACTGCGACCAGCCGGGCATGGCCGGTGGAGGTCGGGTATCGACCGTCCGCGAAAGGCCGTGCGCTCCACTGGAACGGTGCCATCGCATCATAATCGTGATTGCCGATCGCCGCCTTGGCGCGAAGATCGAGCATGCGGGTACCATTATTGCGAAAGGCGGTGAGCCGGGCGTGTTCGCGCCAGATCTCGGCCGGCCGATCATAGGTGAAGGCGGTGCGGAACCCCATCCGCCGCGCCACCTGGGTCACGATCCACCAGTCCGGCTTCGCTTCTCCTGGAAGCGGCAGAAACGCGCGCTGGCGGCTGATCGTGCGTTCGGAATTGGTGACGGTGCCGTCCTTCTCCCCCCAGGCCGCGGCGGGCAGGCGGACATGGGCGTGGACGCTGGTGTCGGTCTCGGCGATCACGTCGGAGACGACGACGAAGGGGCAGGCGGCCAGCGCCTCGCGCACGCGGCCGGCATCGGGCATCGACACGGCGGGGTTGGTCGCCATGATCCACAAGGCCTTGATCCGTCCCTCCCCGACCGCGCGAAACAGGTCCACCGCCTTCAGTCCGGGTTTGGTCGCCATGCGCTCGGCGGCCCAGAAGCGACCGACATCGGCGATGTCCTGCTCCCCGAAGCCGCGATGCGCCGCCAGCGTCGAGGCAAGGCCGCCCACCTCGCGACCGCCCATCGCATTGGGTTGGCCGGTGATCGAGAAGGGCGCCGCGCCGGGCCTGCCGATGCGGCCGGTGGCGAGATGGAGGTTGAGGATCGCGTTCACCTGATCCGTCCCGCGGATCGACTGGTTGATGCCCTGGCTGAACAAGGTCACCGTGCGGGGATGTGCGACGAACAGCTGGTAGAAGCGCTGGAGATCGGCCGGGGGTAGGTCGCAGGTCTGGGCCGTGGTCCAGAGATCGTGGCCCTCGCCCAGCGCTTCCCAAAACCCGTCCGGCGTGTCGAGCTCGCCGGCGTCGGCCAGTCCCTCGGCGCGGCAGTGCGCGAGCAGGCCGTTGAACAGCGCCACGTCACTGCCCGGGCGCAGCGGCAGGTGGAGGTCGGCCTCCTCTGCGGTTTCCGTCCGGCGCGGGTCGATCACCACCAGCTTGGTGCCGCGTTCGGTGCGAGCGGCCATGATGCGCTGATAGAGGACCGGGTGGCACCACGCCGTGTTCGATCCGACCAGTACGATCAGGTCGGCGGCGTCGAGGTCGGCATAGCTGCCCGACACCACGTCTTCGCCGAATGCGCGCATATGGCCGGCAACCGCACTCGACATGCAAAGCCGCGAATTGGTGTCGATATTGGCCGAGCCGATGAACCCCTTCATCAGCTTGTTGGCCACGTAGTAATCCTCGGTCAGCAGCTGCCCGGAGACGTAGAAGGCGACGCTGTCGGGGCCGTGCTCGGCGATTGTCTCGCGGAAGCGACGGGCGACGAGGTCGAGCGCCTTGTCCCAGCTGGCGCGACGCGCGCCGATCATCGGGTGGAGCAGGCGGCCCTCCAGACCAACGGTCTCGCCAAGATGCGTGCCCTTGGAGCAGAGCCGTCCCCGGTTGGCGGGATGCTCGGGATCACCCTCGATGCGCACGGTGCGCTCGCCGGTGACGGTGGCGCGGACGCCGCAGCCTACTCCGCAATAGGCGCAGGTGGTGTGGGTGGCCCTCCTCACGCCGCCGCCCGCACCGGGCTGGCGAGCAGGATCCGCTCGCCTTCCACCCGCACCGGCACCACCGGCGTGCAGCCGACATCTTCGCCGACCGCTGCGCCGGTCGCCAGCGAAATGCGCATGTTGTGGAGCGGGCAGGCCACCGCATGGCCGTGGACGATGCCGGCGCTCAGCGGGCCGCCCTTGTGCGGGCAGCGGTCGATCAGCGCGAAGACCCGGTCGTCATGGGTGCGGAACACCGCGATGGGCTCGCCGCCCAGCGTCAGCGTGCGGCTGCCCCGCAGCGGCAGGTCGGCAAGCGTGCCGATATCGATCCAGTCGGTCATGGACATCACTCCGCGGCGGCAAGAAGGGGCTGATGGAGACCGGCATCGGCGCCGGCGACGCGATCGGCCCAGGGATCGTCCTGGCTGAAGGATTGCGAATGCCAGAAGCGCGCGGCGAGCGCGTCGCGGCCGGCCTCGTCCTCCACGACACGGGCCTTCACCGAAGCGAGCCCTACCCGCTCGATCCACGGCGCGGTGCGCTCCAGATAGCGTGCTTCCTCGCGATAGAGCTGCACGAAGGCGGCGGCGTAGTGCATCGCCTCCTCTTCGGTCGCGACCTTCACCAGCAGGTCGGTCGCGCGGACATGGATGCCGCCATTGCCGCCGACATGCAGCTCGTAGCCCGAGTCGACGCACACCACGCCGAAGTCCTTGATCGTCGCCTCCGCGCAGTTCCGCGGGCAGCCGGAGACCGCCATCTTGAACTTGTGCGGCATCCAGCTGCCCCAGAAGCCCCGCTCCAGCCTGATGCCGAGCCCGGTCGAGTCCTGCGTGCCGAAGCGGCACCATTCGGAGCCGACGCAGGTCTTCACCGTCCGCAGCGCCTTGGCATAGGCGTGCCCCGAGACCATCCCCGCCGCGTTCAGGTCCGCCCAGACCGCAGGCAGGTCCTCCTTGCGGATGCCGAAGATATCCAGCCGCTGGCCGCCGGTGACCTTCACCATCGGCGCGTTGTACTTCTCCACCACATCGGCGATCGCGCGCAGCTCGGTGGGCGTGGTCACTCCGCCCCACATGCGCGGCACCACCGAATAGGTGCCGTCCTTCTGGATGTTGGCGTGGAGCCGCTCGTTGACGAAACGGCTCTGCTGGTCGTCGATATATTCGCCCGGCAGCGCGCAGAGCAGATAATAGTTGAGCGCCGGCCGGCAGGAGGAACAGCCGTCGGGCGTCGACCAGTGCAGCGTCTGCATCACCTCCGGAATGGCGCGCATGCCCTGTTCGACGATCGCGCGACGCACCTCGTCATGGCCATAGCTGGTGCATTTGCACATCGTCTTCGGCCCGGCCTGTACGCCGTCCTCGCCCAGAATCAGCGCGAGTAGGTTCTCGACGATGCCGGTGCACGATCCGCAGCTGGCCGAAGCCTTGCAGCCGGCCCGCACCGCATCGAGGCTGCACGCCCCGCCGTGGATCGTGGCGACCACCTGCCCCTTCGAGACGCCGTTGCAGCCGCAGATCTCGGCATCGTCCGAGAGCGCCGCAACGGCAGCCTTAGGGTCCAGCTGCCCCCCTCCCGAGGCGAAGGCCTGGCCGTAGATCAGCACGTCGCGGATCGCGGCGACGCTCTCGCCCTTCTTGAGCAGGTCGAAATACCAGCCGCCATCGGCGGTGTCGCCGAACAGCACCGCGCCGATCACGCGATCGTCCTTCAGCACCACCCGCTTGTAGATGCCGCGCGCCGCATCGCGCAGCACGATGTCCTCGCAGCCCTCGCCGCCGGAGAAGTCACCGGCCGAGAACACGTCGAGCCCGGCGACCTTGAGCTTGGTCGAGGTCACCGATCCGCGATAGGGATTCTCGCGTGCGACCAGCCCGTCGGCCAGGCTGCGGCACATGTCCCACAAGGGTGCCACCAGCCCATAGCATTGCCCGTCATGCTCTACGCATTCGCCCACCGCGAGCACGTTGGCGTCGCTGGTCACCATATGGTCGTCGACCTGGATGCCGCGGCCCACTGCCAGTCCGGCCTCACGGGCGAGCTTCACCGAAGGCCGGATGCCCACCGCCATCACCACCAGCTTGGCCGGAATGACGCGGCCGTCCTTCAGCTGCACGCCTTCGACCTTGCCGTCGCCCAGGATCGCGGCGGTGTCGGCGCCGGTGAGGATCGTCTGCCCGCGCGCCTCAAGCGCGGACTTGAGCAGCCACCCGGCCGCTTCGTCGAGCTGGCGCTCCATCAGCGTCGGCATCAGGTGGAGCACGGTAACGTTCATGCCGCGGAGGGTGAGACCATGCGCCGCCTCCAGCCCGAGCAGCCCGCCGCCGATCACCACCGCATCGCCGCCTTCGCCTGCCGCCGCCAGCATCGCATCGACATCGGCCATGTCGCGGAAGCTGATCACGCCGGGGAGGCTATGCCCCGGCACCGGGATGATGAACGGATCCGAGCCGGTGGCGATCAGCAGCTTGTCATAGCCGGTGACGCGACCCGACTTGGCCGTCACGATGCGCGCGGCGCGGTCGATCGCCACCACGGGATCGCCGGCGACCAGCTCGATGCCGTGCTGCGCGTACCAGCCATGGTCGTTGATGACGATTTCCTGGAATGTCTTCTCGCCTGCCAGCACCGGCGACAGCATGATCCGGTTGTAGTTCACATGCGGCTCGGCGCCGAAAATGGTGACGCGGTAGCGCGTGCCGTCCCGCGCGAGCAGTTCCTCCACCGCCCGACAACCGGCCATGCCGTTGCCGATGACGACGAGATGCTCGCGCGTGTCGGCGGGGTGTTCCGCCGGGGCGGGGCTTTCGTCGGCGAGGATCGCCGTGGGTTCCAGAAACTCCATCCGCTTGGCTCCAAAACGAAAAAAAAGCCGCCATCCGGCGCCCGGTCTTTCGAACCGAGCGCTGGATGGCGGCTTTGCCATCAACAGGACCACGTTTTGCCCATCGGCGGGCTGGCGTGGCTATGTGGGTAAGGACAGCCTTGTCCTTCGCGGTGCAGCATAGCCCGATTCGGGCGACTGCTCAAGTGGTTCCGGAAAATCCTCCCCTGCGCGGGGAGGATCCGGTCAGTAGGTCCAGTCGAGCTGCAGCCACATCTTGGTGGTGTCGGTGGCGAACCGATCCGCCTTGTAGCGGGCGTAGCGCGCGGAGATTGCGGTCTTCTTCACCTTCACCGTGGCAAGCAGGTTCACCACGTCGCCATAATGCTGGTCCAGCCGGTCGCTCTGGAAACGGTGGTACAGCGCCTGGAACGAGAGAAGGTCGATCTTGCCCACCTTCTTCCAGCTATGGCTGCCGCCGACATAGATGTCGTGCAGGCCGTTCGGCGGATTGGTGGTGAACTTGTCCGCCCAGCCCTGAAACTTGAACACGCTGCCGAGCGGCGTCTGGAAGCTGGTGAGCGCCGTGCCGTTGCCCGCGCCGAGCACTTCGTACCCGGCATTCAGCGTCCAGTTGCCGATATCGAGCGCCCCGTCCGCCAGCCAGTAATCGGCCTTATAGTCGTTGGGATTGCGGTGATAATCGGACTGGCGAGCATAGCTGAACTGATAGTTCAGCTTCACTTTTGGGGCGATCGGCTGGCTGCCCGCCAGGCGCGCGCCGTAATTCTGGTTCGACAGGCGATAACCCTGCACGGCGGCTTCGTCCTGATCCACCAGATAGGCGAAGCCGGTGAGCGTGCCGATCGGCGTCGCGGCCGATATGTTGGCGAACACATTGTCGCCGGAGACGCCGCGCTGCCGGAAGCCGCGCCCGTCGCTGCCCCATACGGTGCGGACGTTCCACGCATAGGTGACGTCGACCTTCACCCCCTTCAGCGGCACGAGTTCGGTACGCACCGCATCATAGGTCTGGCCGTTGTTGCGGAAGCCGGCGGCACCCACGAAGCGCTCGTCGTCCAGGGTGATGCGCTGGCGCCCGGCGGTCACGGTCAGCGGCTGGGTGCGATAGCGGATCTGCGCGCGATAGATGGCGGCGTTTTCCGGATCGCCGATCACCGGTCGATCGGCCACTCCGCGCAATCCGTCATAATATTTGTCGACGACGGCCAGGTTGCCCTGCGCCTCGCCCAGTACCGACCAGGGCCCGCGGGTCGCCTCCACGCCCGCCCGCAGGCGGATCGTCACGGCGTCGGACGCCGCCGCCAGTCCGTCCTGGTCGACATGTTCGTAGCGGGTGCGCCCCTCGATCAGCGGCTTGACGCTAACCTCCTGCGCGCAAGCCGGGGCGGCGGCGACGAGCGCCGTCGCCATGGGGATCCAGAAACGCATCGATCTTCCTTCGGTCCGAAAGCGGCGGCATCTCGCAAGAAACGCCGCCTATCCAGTCAATTATATCCGAGCGGCCGTGTTCCAGGTCGCGCGCCACTTCATTTTTACCGCGCTGAGCCCCGCGAGCGCCGCCAGCGACAGCCCGGCAAAGATCAGAAAACCGGGCGAAAAACTGCCCGCCAGTTGCTTGGCGAAGCCCAGCGAGGAAGCGAGATAGAAGCCGCCAACGCCGCCTGCCATGCCGACGAGCCCGGTCATCACGCCGATCTCCGCCTGGAAGCGCTGCGGCACCAACTGAAACACCGATCCGTTACCGGTGCCCAGCGCCAGCATCGCCAGGACGAAGCAGGCTAGTGCGGCGGGCAGGGTGGCAGCCACGCTGACACCCGCCAGTGCAGCGGCGGCGACCAGGAACACGCCGGTCAGCGCCTTCACGCCACCGATCTTGTCGGCCAGCGCGCCGCCCAGCGGCCGAACCAGCGAACCGGCGAAGACGCAGGCCGCGGTGCAATAGCCCGCAACGATGGTGCTCAGTCCGAACTGGTCGGTGAAATAGATTGGCAGCGATGCCGCGAGACCGACAAAGCCGCCGAACGTCACCGAATAGAAGCCCATCAGCCACCAGGCGTCGGCGGACTTGAGCGGGTGGAGATATTCGAGCCAGCTCTTCGGCGCTGGGGCGTTCGGTGCATCCTTCGCCATCGCCATGTACAGCACGAACACGATCGCGAGTGGGATGCAGGCCAGCCCCAGCACCGCGTTCCACCCGAACAGCTTGGCGAGCGCCGGCGCGAACAGCGCGGCGAGAACCGTTCCCGAATTGCCCATCCCGGCCAGGCCCATCGCCTTGCCCTGGTGCTCGGCCGGATACCAGCGGCTGGCGAGCGGCAGCGCGATCGCGAAGCTCGCCCCCGCAAAGCCCAGGATCACGCCCAGTGCCAGCGTGCCGCCAAAGCTGTTCACGCCCATCAGATAGGCGGAAAGCAGGCCGCCGATCACGATCAGCTGGCTGATCGCACCCGAGCGCTTCGGGCCGATGCGATCGACCAGCAACCCATTGACGACGCGCAGGAACGCACCGGCGAGCGTGGGCGTCGCCACCATCAGCCCCTTTTGCGCGGCGGTGAGGTGCAGCGTCTTGGCGATGTCGGGCGCCAGCGGCCCGAGCAGCACCCACACCATGAAGGCGAGATCGAAATAGAGGAACGCGGCGACGAGCGTCGGCCAATGCCCGCTGCGCCAGAAACTGCCGTCTTTCGTCGTGCTGCCAGGTTCTTGCACGCGTTGATCCAGAAATGCCGTTGCCATGATGACTTCCCCAATGCCGATCTGAAAAGGACATGAAAAAAGCCGCTCGCCGGACGTTCGCACGGTTGCGAAATCCGGTCAGCGGCTTTGCTGCGTTCAGAGGGGGAGGCTTGCCCCGGCCTTGGGGTGCCCTCCCGATGGGCGCGCTTCGATGCGCGACTCGGGGATCATCGCGCGGATTGCGTTTTGCTGCAAGCGCGAAGTTGGAAAGACGTCTTCAGGCGGATAGGCCGACGCTCTGCCGACGGCTGCTGCACCGCTTGCTGACATTCGTGAATTGGTTGATGCTGCCGCATGCGCACTTTGCTTTCCGGTCCTTTTCCATGGCTGATCGGCGCGGGGGCGTTGGCTGTAACGGCGGCCTTCTTCTGGATATCGGGCACCGCGATTGTCATTGATGAAACTGGCGGGGTGGAAACCGCCTTTGTCACGAACAGCGGCGGAGCCGAGCAAAGGCTGCGTCGCATTTGGAACGGCTACTTCTTCGCTATTCCTCGGGTCGAAGGTACCATCGAGGTTCGGTGCACAAACGGTGTGCGCAAACAATGGGGGTCTGTGACGGGAGGCCTGCACACGGCAGTGCGCATCGTCGGAAAAAGGCCCTGCGCACTACTTGTCGAAGCAGATTGAACAACTTCACAAACGACTGCTTCCGACCAACTCGCGTGGTTGCGGCGATCCTTGTTCGCCGCGTCGAACCTCCGCAGACGTTGACTTGCGCGTTTAGTGATATTCACTATATGTTCCGCACATCGTGCTCTTTGATTGGTTCGGTAACTTCGTCCTGCTCGCGAAGCGACGCGCTTCGTGGCCCCGGTCAGCGTTTCGACAATCAGGCACATGACAAACGCCGCATGAGCCTAAACTTCCTAAACTTCATGTCGTCGGGTCGGCCTGTGGTGCGCACCGTCGAGGCGCACAGGCCTAAACTTCCTAAACTTTGGCCGGTGGCTGCCACCCGGCGCGACGGCGCTCACCAGCAGTCCGTATCCTTTTATTTTAGCCAACATCAATGGCTTACGGCCTAGCTGCGCACCTGTCCAAAGGCGGCCAGATACTCCTCCAGTCGCTCGGGATCGAAAACCCGTCCGTCGAAAAAGCGGTCGGGCCCGAGCGTCAGGGCGCCATGGTGGGATCCCACCCCGGTGGAGACGCCGACGGCGCCTTCCAGCTTCATGCTGGCACCGGGCATCGGCTCGCCGCTGGCGGCCAGTGCGCGGCGGTACATGTCCGGGCGGAACACCGCGCCGGCGGCTGCCTGGGCCTCCGCGCTGGGTTCCGCTTGTTTCCAGCGGACGAGCTGTGAATAGATCCACAGCGCCTGGCTGCGCCAGGGGAAGGCGGTCGCCTCGCGGTGGAACAGCAGGAAATCGGGCTGCAGGATCGCCGGGGCGCTGGCCCGGGGGATCACGATGCCGGCCAGCGATGCCTCGATCAGCTCGGCGGGCTCGCCGACATAGGCGTCGCGCGCCAGCAAGGCCGCCAGTTCGCCGCGGTTCGCCGGGTCGTCGCACCAGCGCGCCGCCTGTGCCAGTGCAAGCAGCAGCCGGTCGACGGTGTCGGCATGCGCCTCCATCCAGTCGGTGCGCAGCGCCAGTACTTTCTCGACGCCGCGCTGCCAGATGCGCGCGCCGATCGCCACCGCTTCGGCCAGGCCCTGCGCGATCGCCGCAGCCGGCCAGGGGTCGCCGGCGATAAACCCGTCGATCTCGCCCAGCCGCATCGCCTCCACGGTCAGCGAGGGCGGCAGCACCCGGAGCACCACGTCGCGGTCGGGATCGATGCCCACGCTGCCCAGCCAATAGCGCAGCATCAGCGCGTGGCCCGAAAAGCGGTGCACGATGCCGATGATCGGCTTGCGGCGGAACAGCCCGATCGCGGTGGCAAAGTCGTGGCCCGTGCCCAGCGGATCGGCCAGCCGGGCGGGAAGGTCGGGCTCCAGCGCCGCCGCGAACTCGCCGGACATCACCAGCATGTTGCCGTTGCTGTTGAGCTTGAACGGCGCCGAAAGGGCTGCCGGCTGCTGGCTAAGACCCAGGGTCACCGCGACGGCGAGCGGCGCGAGCATCTGCGCGGCTTGTACCTGGCCATAGACCAGCCGGTCGCGCAGCGTCGCCCAGCTGGTGGTGCGAACCAGCTCCAGGTCAATGCTTTGCGCCTCGGCGAACCCCTTTTCGCGCGCGGCGACCAGCACGGCGCTGTCGGTCAGTGGCAGGAAGGCGGCGCGTATCGTGGTCATGCGCCGCCTCCGCCCAACAGGCTGCTTGCGGTGATCAGCGCCTCGGCCACGTCGACCAGCCGCCGTCCCTGGTTCATCGCCGTCGAGCGCAGCAGCGCATAGGCATCGGGTTCGTTCAATCCGCGCTGCGCCATCAATATCGCCTTGGCCTTGTCGATCGTCTTGCGGTTGGCGAGCGCGGTGCGCGCTTCGTCCAGTTCGCTCTGCATACGGGAAAAAGCGGTGAACCGCCGCACCGCCAGCTCGAGGATCGGCTTCACCCGATCCTTGCGCAAGCCGTCGACGACATAAGCGGAAACGCCCGCATCGATCGCTGCGCCGATCATCGAATCGTCGGACTGGTCGACGAACATCGCGATCGGCTTGGCGAGTGCGCGGCTTACGAGGAGCATTTCCTCCAGCGTGTCGCGGCTGGGGCTGCCCAGGTCCATCAGCACGACATCGGGCGCCATCCGCTCGATCCGCGCGACAAAGGCGCCGCGCGGCGGCACGAAATGGATGTCGTCATAGCCGGCCTCGCGCAGGCCCTCTTCCAGGACCGACGCGCGCGCACCGCTGTCATCGACTATGACGATCCGCACCCCAGCGTCCCCTTCGCAGATGCAGCAGGGGTGGCAGCAAAGCTGCGGCCCGTCAATTTCCGAGCGTTACCGGAGCGTTCGCTCCAGGGCGTCGTGCCAGCCGGCGAGCAGGGTTGCCCGATGGCCGGCCTCCATGTCCGGGTCGAAACAGGCCTGGCGCGACCAGATGCGCGAAAGCTCGTCCAGGCCGGACCACAGCCCGACTGCAAGACCCGCAAGGAAGGCCGCGCCGCGGGCCGTGGTCTCCAGATCGTCCGGCCGCTCGACCGAGACCTGGAGGATGTCGGCGAGGAAGCGGCAAAGCCAGTCGTTCGCCGCCATGCCGCCGTCGACGCGCAGCGTGGCGGGTTGGCCGCCGCCATCCCGCACCATGGCCTCCAGCAGGTCATGCGTTTGATAGGCGACCGCTTCGAGCGCGGCGCGGGCGAGATGGGCTTGGGTGGCGCCGAGCGTGAGGCCGAAGATCGCGCCGCGCGCATCGGGATCCCAATGCGGCGCACCCAGGCCGACAAAGGCGGGTACCATGTAGACTCCGTGGCTGTCGGGTACCCGCGTCGCCATGTCGTTGGTCTGCCGCGCATGGGTGATGACGCCGATGCCGTCGCGCAGCCACTTCACCGCCGCGCCGGCGATGAAGATAGATCCTTCGAGCGCGTACTGGGTGCGCCCCTCGATGCGATAGGCGGGAGTGGTGAGCAGGCGGTGGGTAGAGGCCACTGCTTCCTCGCCCGTGTGCATCAGCATGAAACAGCCGGTACCATATGTGGACTTCACCATGCCGGGCGCGAAGCAGCATTGGCCAAACAGTGCTGCCTGCTGGTCCCCCGCCATACCGGCGATGGGGATGGGAGCCCCGAACAGCGCCGGATCGGTGGTGCCGAACAGATGGGCATTGTCTTCCACCGCCGGCAACACGGCCATGGGCACGCCGAACAGCCGACACAGGTCTTCGTCCCACGCGCCGCGATGAATATCCCACAGGCAGGTGCGAGCGGCGTTGGTGACATCGGTTGCATGAACCGTGCCGCCGGTCAGCCGCCACAGCAGGAAACAGTCCACGGTGCCGAACGCCAGCTCGCCGCGCTCTGCCCGGGCCCGGGCGCCTTCGACATGGTCGAGAATCCAGCCGATCTTGGTTGCCGAGAAATAGGGGTCGACGAGCAGGCCCGTACGGGCGCGGACGAGATCTTCGGCCCCTTCCGCCTTCAGTTGCTGGCAGCGATCGGCGGTGCGGCGATCCTGCCAGACGATCGCCGAATAAATGGGAGCACCGGTCGCGCGATCCCACAGGATGGTGGTCTCGCGCTGATTCGTGATGCCGATCGCCGCGATCTCGGCGGCGCCGAGGCCGCTCTTTCCCAGCGCCTCTCGCGCGGTGGACAGCGTGTCGCGCCAGATATCCTCGGGATCATGCTCGACCCAGCCCTGTGACGGATAATGCTGGGCGAATTCCACCTGCGCCGTGACGACGCGCCGCCCCTGCGAATCGAAGATCACGCTGCGCGTCGATGTCGTGCCCTGATCGATCGCCAGGATGTGGACCTTCTTCACTTTCTTCCCCTCCATGTTCGTTTGAAGGCTCATGTATTTTCGTTCGCACGTCAACGCTTTCGTTTTCGTGCCGATCCTGCTATAGAAGTATGAAGAATTGGCTGGGACGAAGCATGGCTGAAACGCAATCCCGCGACCTGTACGACCTGTTGGTGGTAGGCGGCGGCATCAACGGCGCCGGCATCGCCCGCGACGCGGCTGGGCGCGGCCTTTCCGTCCTGCTGGTCGAGCAGGACGATCTCGCCAGCCACACCTCTTCGGCATCGACCAAGCTGATCCATGGCGGGCTGCGCTACTTGGAGTATGGCGAGTTCCGCCTGGTGCGCGAGGCGCTGATAGAGCGCGAGCGGCTCTGGGGCATGGCGCCGCACATCATCTGGCCGCTGCGGTTCGTGCTGCCGCAGACGCAATCCCCGCGCCCGGCCTGGATGGTGCGGCTGGGGCTGTTTCTCTACGACCACTTAGGCGGGCGAAAGAAACTGCCTGGCACCGACAGCATCGATCTGGCGCACACGCCCTTCGGCCGCGGGCTGAAGCAGGCGCAAGGCAAGGCGTTCGTCTACTCCGACTGCTGGGTAGAAGACAGTCGCCTGGTGGTACTCAACGCCATGGACGCGGCGGCGCGCGGCGCGGAGATCCGCACCCGCACCCGTCTGGTCGACGCGCGGCGGGAAGGTGCCGTGTGGCAGGCGACGATCGCCCAGGAAGCGGGCCCGCAGTGGCAGGTGCGGGCGCGGGTGCTGGTAAACGCGGCGGGGCCTTGGGTTGCGGATGTGCTGGGCCGCGTGCCCGATGTTATCGCCGACCGGGGACTTCGCTTGGTGAAGGGCAGCCATCTGGTGGTGCCACGGCTGTACGAAGGTGACCACGCCTTCATGCTGCAGAACCCGGATCGTCGGATCGTCTTCACGGTTCCCTATGAAGGTGCTTTCACTCTGATAGGTACCACCGACGAGGCCTGGGACGGCGCGCCGGGCAGGGCGCAGATCAGCGAAGGCGAGACGCGCTACCTGCTCGACACTGCCGCCCGCTATTTCGAGCGCGCGCCGCGTGAAGCGGATATCGTATGGAGCTATGCCGGCATCCGCCCGCTGTACGATGATCGGAAAGGTAATGCCTCTGCGGTCACGCGCGATTATGTGCTTGATCTGGACGGCGGCGAGGGCCAGGCGCCGATGCTGAGCATTTTCGGCGGCAAGATCACCACGTATCGCAAGCTGGCCGAGCATGCGCTGGCAGAACTCGCGCCGCACGTGCCCGCGGCGGGGGGTGCCTGGACGGCGGGTGCGGCGCTGCCGGGTGGTGACATGGCGAACGGCGATTTCGAGGCCTATCTGCAGGCGCTGCGGGCCGAGCGGCCTAGTCTTCCCACACCGCTGCTGCGGCGCCTTGCCCGCGCCTATGGCACGCGCGTGGCGGCACTGCTGGGCGATGCCCGCGCAATGGTGGACTTGGGCGAGGATTTCGGCGGGGGCCTGACCGAACGCGAAGTCGAGTATTTGCGCGCCCATGAATGGGCGCAGACCGCGGAAGACATATTGTTCCGCCGCAGCAAGCTGGGCCTGCACGTGCCGCCGGACACGGCGGCTCGCCTCGCCGCCTATCTGGCCGGCGAGCATTCGCCCGGTCTGCGTCGGCGCGCCTGATGGCGGAGGAACTGCCCGATATCGTTGCCCAGCGCCATGCGCGGATCCTGGAACTCGCCCGCCACACTGGCAGCGTCACCGTGGAAGCGCTGGCAGCTGAGTTGGAGGTGACGCCGCAGACCATCCGCCGCGACCTGAACCTGCTCGCCAGGCGGGCGATGCTGTCGCGAGTTCATGGCGGCGCGATCGTCACGTCGGGCGTGGACAATCTCGATCGCGAGGCGCGGCGCCAGGTGGCAGCAAGTGCGAAAGCCGCGATCGGCGCGGCGGCGGCGGCGCTGGTGCCGGACGGCGCCAGTCTGTTCATCAATATCGGCACGACGACCGAAGCGATCGCCCGTGCGCTGGTCAACCACCGGCACCTGCTGGTCGTTACCAACAACCTCAACGTGGCGGACATTCTCGGCGGGGTTCCGACGATTGAGGTGATCGTTGCCGGCGGACGAGTGCGGGCCAGCGATCGCGCGGTGGTAGGCGCGCTGGCGATGGACTTCCTGCGCGGCTTCAAGGTCGACTTCGCGCTGATCGGCGCGTCGGCGATCGATGCAGGGGGAACGCTGCTCGACTTTGACGTCGACGAGGTGCGCGTTTCCCAGACCATCATCGAACAGGCGCGCACCGTCATTCTGGCCGCTGATCAGAGCAAGTTCGGGCGGCCCGCGCCGGTTCGCATCGCCGAGATTGCGGCAGTGGATTACCTGGTCACCGACCGCCTGTTGCACGACGGCATCATTGCAGCATGTCAGGCCGGAAAAGTGAACGTACGCGAAACGACTCGTTGATTGGTAAGGCCTCATTAGCTATTATGGCCTTACCAATAAAATAAGTGCAGCCGAATCCGGCAGCTGGAGAGAGCAGGGGGCATATGCGGCGCATTCCGCATCTTCGCTGGTGGATCGTCGGGCTGATCTGCGCCGGCACGATTGCCAATTACCTTGCGCGTAATTCTTTGGGCGTGCTGGCGCCGGAACTGAAATCGGTGCTGCACATGACGACGCAGCAATACAGCTATGTCGTCGGCGCATTTCAGCTCTCCTATACGGTAATGCAGCCAATTGCCGGCATGATCGTCGATCGGGTGGGGCTTCGCGCCGGCTTCGCGCTGTTCGGCGTCGCCTGGTCGGTCGCCAACATGCTCCACGCTTTTGCCGCGGGATGGCTGGGCCTGTTGTTCTTCCGCGGACTGCTGGGGCTTGCCGAAGCGGCGGCGGTGCCATCGGGGATCAAGGCGATCGCCGAATGGTTTCCGTCGCGCGAGCGATCGGTGGCGGTGGGCTGGTTCAATGCCGGCACGTCGCTGGGCGCGCTGCTGGCGCCGCCGGTGGTGGCGATCGTTTCTATCTGGGCGGACTGGCGCATCGCCTTCGTGGTGACCGGCGCGGTCGGACTCGTCTGGGCTGCAGCATGGTATCGCTGGTATCGCAGTCCGGCCGCGCATCCGGCAATCACGGATGCCGAACGGGCGCTGATCGCCGCCGACCGGCCGACCGGGCCGGCGCGACGTGCCTCTGCGCGGGAGATACTGAGCACTGCCCGCTTCTGGATCATCGCCGTTCCACGCTTCCTGGCCGAGCCCGCATGGCAGACCTTCAGCTTCTGGATCCCGCTTTATCTGGCGACGGAGCGCGGCATGGATCTGAAGCAGATCGCGCTGTTCGCCTGGCTGCCCTTCCTTGCCGCAGACCTCGGCGGCGTGCTGGGCGGATATCTTTCGCCCTTCCTGGTCCGGCGTTTCCGCATGCCGCTGATCGCGTCGCGCGTGGCAGGGGTCGCGTTGGCCGCGGTGTTGATGATCGCGCCGGGCTGTATCGGGCTGGCGTCCAGCCCTTATGTCGCCATCGCGCTGTTCTGCGTCGGCGGTTTCGCCCACCAGATGATCTCGGTGCTGATCAACACCCTGTCTGCTGACGTCTTCACGGCGGAAGAAGTGGGCGCCGCCAACGGCTTCATTGGCCAGGCTGGCTGGATTGGTGGCCTAATGTTCTCGCTGCTGATCGGCCAGTTGGCCGATCGCGTCGGCTATGCCCCGCTGTTCGGCATGCTTTCCGTTTTCGACATCCTCGGCGCGATCGTGCTGATCGCCGGCCTGCGCCACCTTCGCCTTCCGGAGCCTGTGAAATGAGACGCGCCACGCTTTCCAATCCCCCGCGCTTCGCCGTCGCCGGGGAGGGGCAGGGGCGGATCACACTCAAAGCGGATACCGGCGCCGTCGCGCATCTGTTCGTGCTGGAGCCGGACGTGATGCGCCTGTTGCTGCTGGCAGACGGCACCGTCACCAGCCCGCCCAGTTGGGCGATCGCACCGGGCCAGGACGACATTGCCGATCCAGGTCGCGACCGGATGGACGTCAGCGGCTTTGCCTGCCCGGCCTATCGGCGGACGGAAGATGCCGAGCGGCTGGTGGTAGAAACCGATCACATCCGCCTGAGCGTGCAACTGCACGGGCTCCACTGCCGCTGGGAACAGCACGACGGCGAGGGCTGGCGGCTGATGGCGGAGGATCGGCCTACCCAGGCCTATGATTTCGGCTGGTGGGACGGAAAGGCGCATCATTATGTCGCGCGCCGGCCGGGCGAGCGCTTCTACGGCCTCGGTGATCGCACCGGCGATTGCGATCGCGCCGGCCGCAGCTTCCGCCTCACCAATCTCGATCCAATGGGCTACGACACGGAGCATAGCGACCCGCTGTACAAGTCGATCCCCTATGTGCTGGTGGCGGATGCGGAGGGGCGCTGCCACGGCGCCTTTTACGACAGCGTCGCCGATATCGCCTTCGATTTCGGGCGTGAGTTGGACAATTATCACGGACTGTTCCGCCATGTCGTGGCCGAGCACGGCGATATCGACCTGTGGATGATCGCCGGTCCGGATCCGCTGGCGGTCACGCAGCGCTTCACTTGGCTCACCGGCCGGCCGGCGCTGATGCCGCGCTGGTCGCTCGGATATTCGGGTTCGACCATGACCTATACCGACGCGCCCGACGCGGCGGCGCAGATGGGCGGTTTCCTCGAAAAGCTGGCCGAACACGATATCGGCTGCACCTCGTTTCATCTTTCGTCCGGCTACACGTCGATCGGCGACAAGCGTTACGTGTTCCATTGGAACCGGGAGAAGTTTCCCGATCCCCAGGCATTCGTCGCAAGCTATGCCGATGCCGGAGTGGCGCTGGTGCCGAACATCAAGCCGGCGCTGCTGCGCAGCCATCCGCTGTACGATGCGGTTGCGGCGGCCGGCCATTTCGTCGCGGACGAACAGGGCGTCCCGGTGGAGGCGCAGTTCTGGGACGAAGTGGGCAGCTATGTCGATTTCACCAACCCGGCCGCCGCCGCTTGGTGGCGAGGGCAGGTGCGCAGTGCGTTGCTGGACCAGGGGATCGTCGCGACCTGGAACGACAATAACGAATATGAGATTTGGGATGCGCGGGCGCGCTTCGCCGGCTTCGGCGCGGCGATCCCCGCCTCGGCGGCTCGGCCGATCCAGCCGCTGCTGATGACGCGCGCCTCCCGCCAGGCGCAGATCGAGGCGCGTCCGGCGCAGCGCCCCTATGTCGTCACCCGCTCCGGCATGGCCGGGCTGCAGCGCTATGCCCAGACGTGGAGCGGCGACAACCGCACCGAATGGAAGACGCTGCGCTACAATGGCCGCATGGCGATTGGCTTGGCGCTGTCCGGCGTTTCGAACAGCGGCCATGACGTAGGCGGCTTTTCCGGCCCGGCCCCGTCGCCGGAACTGCTGGTGCGCTGGGTGCAGGCGGGTGTGCTGATGCCGCGCTTCAGCATCCATAGCTGGAACGACGATCGCACCGTCAACGAACCGTGGATGTATCCGGAGGTGCTGCCGGCGATCCGTTCCCTGATGGCGCTGCGTCAGCGGCTGGTGCCGTTCTTCTACGATCTGCTGCACCGCTACCATGCCGAGTATGCGCCGATGGTGCGGCCGACGTGGCTCGATTTCCCGCACGATCCGCGGGCCTGGGCAGAATGCGACGAGCATCTGCTTGGCCCCAATCTGCTTGCCGCACCCGTTGTCGAAGCCGGCGCTTCGGCACGGAACCTCTACCTTCCGGCCGGTACGGAATGGATCGACGTGTGGAGCGGCGAGCGCCTGTCGGGCGGCGCGACGGTCACGGTTGCGGCGCCGCTCGACGGGCCTCCGCCGCTGTTCGCGCGGGCGGGTTCGGCGATGCTGGTGGACCTTGGCGAACCCGGCTGGCGCCCGGGCGCGGCGCGGCGCGGCCTGTGGCTGTTTCCGCCCCGCGACGGCGCCTTCACCTGCGATGCGATCGAAGATGACGGGGATGGGCACGGGCCCGTGACGCGCTGGCAGGTCGAGGGCACCGCTTATGCCGACACGGTGACGTTGCGGCTCAGCGTCGAAGGCGGTGCGCCGAGTGGCGACCGCGCGCTGCTGCTGCTGCTGCCTCCCGGCGACCATCGCGCGGTTGATGTAGATGGCGTGGTCGCGACAAGTGTTGCTTCCGAGCAACGCACGGGGGTCAAAGTCATCGTCTGACGGTGATCACGGAATTTCAAAAAGTTCGGTGGTGAACGTTAACCTCGGAGTGACGATCCTAAAACTAAAGGGCGGGACCTACTCGCGGGCAAAGGGGAGTATTATGAAGGCACTACATCTGAGCGCATGTCATTTTGCAATCGTCGCGTCGTTGACCGCGGGGGCGGCACAGGCACAGACCAGCGACGTGGCGGCAACCACTGCCGCGACGGGTGTCGCGACGGTGCAGGCGGCCGCCAAGCCGGCGCAGGATGACGTCGAAATCATCGTCACCACCACGGCACAGAAGCGTTTCGAAAACATTCAGAACGTTCCGCTCGCGGTGCAGGTGGTCACGCCCGCCCTGCTGGAAGCGCAGGGTGTTCGCAATTTCCAGGATCTGGGCAAGGTCGCGCCGTCGCTGACCATCCGACCGGCCGAGCATCCGGTGAATGCCAACGTCTCGCTGCGCGGGGTGGGCACCTTCGCGTTCGGCATCGGCGTCGAATCAAGCGTGGCCGTGACGGTCGACGGCGCTGCGCTGGCGTTCCAGGCGCGGGCGTTCACCGATCTGCCCGACGTGGCCCAGATCGAAGTGCTGCGCGGTCCGCAGAGCACCCTGTACGGCAAGGCGGCGTCGGCCGGTCTGATCAAGATCATGACCACGCAGCCCACCAACGACTTCCATGTCAAGGCGAACACGACCGTCACCGACGACAATGAATATGGCGGCAATTTCAGCGTCAGCGGTCCGATCAACGACAAGCTGGGCTATGTCTTCTCGGCCAGCTATTCGAACTGGGACGGCAATGTCCGCAATCTGTTCAATGGGCAGAACGTCAATGGCCGCGAAACGCTGAACACTCGCGGCAAGCTGCGTTGGAAGGCGGATCCCGACGTCGTCTTCACGCTTTCGGCCAATTATCTGAACGGCAACACCACGGTCGGCCGTCCGTTCGTCCGCATGGCGCCGGGCGCGCTGTTGCGCAATACGGCAGGCCAGACCAGCAACGTCACCATGCCGGGTGTGACGATCAGCCCGATGAACCAGACCGTGAGCAACGATTATCCGTCGCGCACCAAATATTGGGGTTATGGCGGGCTGCTTCGAACCGACATCAATATCGGCAAGCTGCAGGTGCTGGGTCTGACCAGCTATGATCGCTTCCGCCTGGACGACTATTTGGACCACGACGATACGTCGTCGGCCACCATCAAGAACCTCCAGATCGGTGCGTTCAAGTCCAAGCTGTTCACGCAGGAAATCCGTCTGCTCTCGCCGGGCACCGATGCCTTCCGCTACGCGCTCGGCCTGTACTACGCCAACACCCAGTTCCAGCGTCCGTTCAAGCGCGGTCCGGTTTACTCGCTTGCTGATTGGTATGCGACCGCGGGCTCGCGCCAGGTTGCCGCATTCGGCCAGATTGACTGGGAATTCGTTCCGAAACTGACTGCCACGGTCGGCGGTCGCATTCAGAACGAGCGCGTGGAATATACCTTCCGCGACAATATTCCGAAGACCAACTATGCCGGCCACGCCAGCGACACCGCCACGACCTATCGCCTGGGCATGAATTATCAGGTGACACCGGACGTGATGGCGTTCGGCAGCTACTCGACGGGGTATAAGGGCCAGACCTACGATCTGACCACGGGCTTCAACCAGAACCGCGCAGCGGCAGGCCCGATCCGTCCTGAGCTTTCGAAGGACAAGGAACTCGGCATTCGTACCCAGTTCTTCGATCGCCGGATGACGTTCAACGTAACCTATTTCGATACGAACTACACCGATCTGCAGGCGCAGACGATCGAAACGCTTGCGGACGGAACGAGCAACTTCCGTTTGACCAACGTGGGCGGGCTGAACACCAAGGGCCTGGAATTCGAGACTGCGGCCCGGATCACGCGGTATCTGAGCCTGAATGCCTCAGCGACCTATCTGGATGCGACCTATACCTCGTTCCCGGCGGCACAATGCTATCCGTTGCAAACTGCGGCGCTGGGTTGCGTGGGTTCGCCGGCAAGCCAGAACCTGACCGGCACCCGTGCCGTGCAGGCACCGGAGTGGAAGACGTCGGCAGGCATCGATTTCACGCCGCCCATCAACGACAAGTTGAGCGGCGTCGCGCAGATGAGCTGGCAGTATCAGTCGAGCGTCTATTATGCGGCGCGCGATCCGCAACAGTTCCAGCCGGCGTTCAGCATCTTCAATCTCGCCTTGGGCGTGCGCGAGCACAACCGGCGTTGGGAAGCGACCGTGTTCGTCAGCAACCTGTTCGACAAGCAATATTATCCGTCGCTTGTGAACTCTGCTGGTAACTGGGGCAACCAGATCGCGACGCAGGCGATCCTGCCACGCGATTTCCGCCGATTTGGTGGGATCCGTTTCAGCGTGAACTACTGATCTGAACGAGACCGAGGCGGGAACGATGTTCCCGCCTCTTTCGCCTTTGGGGATCGGCGAAGTATGAAGATGATGGGGATCGGCGCTGCCGCATTGGCGGCGCTTTTGGTCGGGCCCGGCCCGATCGGGGCGCAGCAGGCACCGGCAACGCCGCCGGTGGATGCGCCCGAACTGGCGGCGCTTGGCGCGTATCCGGTGGGTGTGGCGGACCTGGAGTTTGTGCAGCCCGGGCAAGCCGATGCGCTGCAAGGCGCGAACGAACCCGCCATTGTCGACCGCCACATTTTGTTGAAACTCTGGTATCCCGCGACTGCCGCCGGGCCTGGCACGCGCTATCGCACCGCGCTGCCGGGCGAGCATGGCACCGACGTCGCCTTCGAGGTGCCCGGGATCGCCACGCCGCAGGCGGCGGTCGCGAAGGGGCGCTTCCCCCTCGTCATCCTGGCGCACGGCTATAGCAACACGCCCGAAGTGCTTTCCTGGCTGGGCGAGAACCTTGCCAGCAAGGGGTATGTCGTCGTCGCGCCCGCCTTCCGCGATCCTTCTATCACCATCCGCACCGCTGCTGCTGCTGCTGGCCCGCTTTCGCGCCGTCCGCTCGACATCGCCTTCGTTGCTGCCGAAGCGCAGCGCCGCGCGCGTGCCGGCACGGGCCTGTTCGCCGCTGCCGACGCGGCGCGCACGGCGCTGATCGGCTATTCGATGGGCGGTTATGGCGTACTCACCGCCGCGGGTGCGCCGCTGGACCCCGGCCTTGCGGGCGCGACGCGCGGCGTGCTGGCGCCCTTCGTCGCGGGCGCGCCCAGGGCGGCCCAACTCAAGGTCACGGATCTGAAGGCCGTAGTGGCGATAGCGCCGCCCAACAATTTGCGAGGCGTGCGCCTGTGGGCGCCGCCCGGTGTCGCCGAAGTGCGCGCGCCCACCTTGTTCATCGTCGGCAGTCAGGACCATGTTGTCGGCTATGATCCCGGCGTGCGGACGCTGTTCGATCAGGCGGTGCACGCGCCGCGCTACCTGCTCACATTCCGCGAGGCCGGCCACAGCATCGCCCTGATCGGCGCGCCGCCTACACTGCGCAACAGCTTCTGGGATGTGGACTGGTTCGAGGATGCCGTGTGGCGCAAGGATCGGCTGATGGCGATCCAGGCGCATTTCATCACCGCCTTTCTCGACCGCTACGTGAAGGACGATCGCGCCCGGGCGACCTATCTCGACGGGTTGGTTCCCAATTCCAACGACGGCCGCTGGCCGGACGCGCCCGGTGGCCGCTATGCCGGCTATAGCCCCGGTGCGCCGCAGGCGACGTTGTGGAAGGGATTTCAGCCGAACAAGGCCTCGGGAATGTCGATGGAATTCAAGCCGATCGGCCCCTAGACCCATCGGCACGCAGGCAATTGCAGGTTATTCGGAAAGCGGGCATGGCCGCAGCGGCGATGCCCGAACAAGGGGAATGGATATGCGCTGGCTTCACTCGATCGGATGGCTCACCATGGCATCGCTGGGGCTTGCCGCCCCGGTGCTCGCGCAGGAAACCGGCAGCGATCTGCCCCAGGCGACGGCGGCCACCGGCCCGCTCCTGGTCTCTGCGGACATGCGGGCGGGCACGGACCTTTCCGGCCCCTGGCATTATTCGATCGACCCCTATCGCTCCGGCATCGCCGGCTTCCACGGCAGCGCCCCCGATCGTGGCCAGCAGCGCCACCGCGAGATCGACGCCCGTGCCGAAATGGCGGGGGACAACCGGGTGCTGTACGAGTTCGATCTCGCCAACTCGCCCGTCACCACATTGCCGTCCTCCTGGCTGACCCAGTCGCCGGCGATGCGCCATTATCAGGGCCTGGTATGGTATCAGCGCCAGTTCCAGGTTCCGGCCAAGCGGCAGGGTCGCCAGTTCCTGCGCTTCGGCGCCGCCAACTACACCACCTATGTGTTCGTCAACGGCAAGCCGGTCGGCAAGCACGAGGGTGGGTTCACGCCCTTCGCCTTCGAAGTGACCAAGCTGCTGCGCGACGGCAGCAACCAGATCACCATCGGCGTGGATTCGCAGGCGACCGAAACCACCGTGCCGCCGCCGGTGACCGACTGGGAGAATTATGGCGGCATCACACGCCCGGTGCGACTGATCTCCACGCCCGACACCTATGTCGACGATGCCTGGGTGCGGATGACCCGCGACGGCAAGATCGCCGTCGACGCGCATCTCGACGGCCCCCGCGCCGCCAACCAGACGCTGCGGCTGCGGATCAACAGCCTGGGCGTGGAACTGGCGGGCAAGACCGACGCGAAGGGCGATTGGCGCGCCACGCTGGCCGCGCCGCGCGCACTGCAGCGCTGGTCGCCGGAAAGTCCCAGGCTGTACGACGTGACCATCACCGCCGGCGCCGACGAATGGCGCGACCGGATCGGCTTTCGCACGATCGAAACGCGCGGATCCCAGATCCTGCTCAACGGCAAGCCCGTCTATCTGCGCGGCATCTCGATGCACGAGGAGGAACTGGGCACCGATCCCACCCGGGCGATGAGCCCCGCGGCCGCACGCGCGCTGCTGAGTGAGATCAAGGACGGACTGCACGGCAACTTTGTGCGCCTGGCCCATTATCCCCATGCCGATGTTACCCTGCGGGTGGCGGACGAACTGGGCCTGATCGTGTGGAGCGAAGTGCCGGTCTATTGGCTCGTTGCATGGTCGAATCCCGGCACGCTGGCCACCGCGCGCAACATGATCGCGGAGAACGTGCTGCGCGATCGCAACCGCGCCTCGATCGGCATCTGGAGCGTCGCCAACGAAACGCCGGTCACCGATGCGCGCAACAGTTTCCTGCGCACGCTGATCGCCGATGTGCGGAAAATGGACGACACCCGGCTGGTAAGCGCGGCCCTGCTCGTCGAGCGCGATCGCAGCGCAGCCAAGCCGGTGATGACGCTCGCAGATCCGCTCGCGGACTCGCTCGATGTGCTGTCGATCAACACCTATAACGGCTGGTACACCGGCGACCGGCTGAACGACCTGCCATCCAGCGTGTGGAACGTGCCGGCAGACAAGCCGCTGCTCTTCTCCGAATTCGGGGCGGATGCGAAGGCGGGCTTTAGCGATCCGGTCCACCAGCAGAAATTCTCCGAGGAATTCCAGACCGAATTCTACCGCAACACGCTGGCCATGGCCGCGCGGATCCCGACGCTGCAGGGCATGTCGCCCTGGATCCTGAAGGATTTCCGCTCGCCACGCCGCCAGCACCCGGATTTCCAGCAAGGCTGGAACCGCAAGGGGCTGATCTCGGAAACGGGCCAGCGCAAACCCGCCTTCGACGTGCTGGCGCGCTTCTACACCGAAAAGGCCGCCGCGCAGAAGTGAACGGCAATCGGCGCCGGATCGATCCGGCGCCGCAGCCTCAACACTCCACCACGTTCACCGCCAGGCCGCCGAGGCTCGTCTCCTTGTATTTGGAGCGCATGTCGAGGCCGGTCTGGCGCATCGTTTCGATCACGGCGTCGAGCGATACCTTGTGCGTCCCGTCGCCGTGCAGCGCCAGCATCGCCGCGTTGATCGCCTTCACTGCGCCCATGGTGTTGCGCTCGATGCAGGGAATCTGCACCAGCCCGCCGATCGGATCGCAAGTCAGCCCCAGATTGTGCTCCATGCCGATCTCGGCGGCATTTTCGATTTGCGCGTTGCTGCCGCCCAGCGCCGCAGCAAGCCCCGCCGCGGCCATCGAGCAGGCGACGCCCACTTCGCCCTGGCACCCCATCTCGGCGGCCGAGATCGAGGCCTGGCGCTTGTAGAGGATGCCGATCGCCGCCGCGGTGAGCAGCAGGCGGCGGCTGCCCGCCTCGGTCGCGTTGCCGACGAAGCATTCGTAATAGCGCAGCACCGCCGGGATCACCCCCGCCGCGCCATTGGTAGGCGCGGTGACGACGCGGCCGCCGGCGGCATTCTCCTCGTTCACCGCCAACGCCCACAGGCTCACCCATTCGAGCACCGAGGCGGGCTCGACGCGGGGGCCGCGCGCCATCAGCTTCTGGTGCAGTTTCCGCGCGCGGCGGGGTACTTCCAGCCCGCCGGGCAGGATGCCGTCCTGCACCATGCCGCGATCCATGCACGCGTTCATCGCCGCATGGATACCGTCGACAAAGGCGAGCGTCGCGGCATCATCGCGCCAGCCGCGCTCGTTGGCGAGCATCAGCCCGGCGATGTCGAGGCCGAGCTCATCGCAGCGCTGCAGCATCTCGCGGGCGCTGGCGAAGGGGTGGTTGGTGCCGGCGGAGAGCCCGGCCGCGTCTTCTTCGCCCTCACGCCGGATCGCGCCGCCGCCGACCGAATAATAGGTCCGCTCCAGCACTGCGCCGTCGACCAGCGTCGCGCGCAGCTTCATGCCGTTGGGGTGGCCGGGGAGGAACTGGCGCTTGCGGAACTTGATGTCGGCGTCCGGGTCGAATCCCACCGACGCGGTGCCGCCCAGCAGGATGCGACGCTCGGCGACGATCGTCGCCAGCATCGGCTCCACCGCATCCGGATCGACGCCGTCGGGCCGCTCGCCCGCGAGGCCCAGGATCACCGCGCGATCGGTCGCATGGCCCCGCCCGGTCAGCGCCAGCGAGCCGAACAGCTCGCAGCACAGCTTGGTGACGCTGCGTCCATCCGCAACCACCCAGGCGGCGAAGTCGCGCGCGGCGCGCATCGGCCCCACGGTATGCGAGCTCGACGGCCCGATGCCGATGGTGAACACGTCGGTGATGCTGATCGGCCCTGCATTCGGCCCGACGCCTTTGGTCGCCACGGAACCCGTCTCCTGAAACACTCGGTTGCGGGCCCCTTCTGTCCGTTTGCCTGAGATCGCTATCCCGTCGGCGGGCGCGCGCGGCGCCACTCTCCAGAATGTGGTGGCCGGAAGGTCCTTTTGCCTGAGAGTTTCCGGGGCGGTTGCTCCTTCGGCGATCCGGTTTCCCGGATTCTCTCCCTTTCCGACAGCTTGTGTTTCGCCGTGGGGGCGCTGGCTGTCAAACCCTGATTGGCCGAAGTGCCTCGAGCGCCTGGAGGAGCTCGGCATAGGAATCGATCACCGCTTCGGCGTTGAGCGTCGCGACCGGCACTGCCGAGAAGCCGAAGCTGCACGCGATCACCGGCAGGCCGGCGGCCTGTGCCGATTGCACATCGTAGATCGAATCACCCACGAATGCAGCCGGCCCCCCGCAGCGGCGCAGCATCTCCAGCATCGGCGCAGGCGAAGGTTTTGCGGTGCCGGGGCCTAGCGTATCGCCGCCGATCACGCAGGCGAAGCGGGGGAGAAGCCCGGTCGCCTTCAGCAGCGGCAGGGTAAGCGCCTCCGGCTTGTTGGTGACCACCGCCAGCGCGACGCCGCGCGTCCCCAGCGTGTCGAGCGCCGCGATCATGCCCGGATAGGGGTGGCTATGATTGGCGATATGCGCGGCGTAGGCGTCGACGAAGTGCTGGTGGAGGCGCTCTACCGTGCCTCTCTCGCCGCCGCCGGTCGCCCGCACCGCCTGCTCCAGCAGCACCCGCGCACCGCGGCCCACCATCCCCAGCACCTTCGCCATCGGCAGGGCGGGGCGGCCATCGGCTACCAGCACCCGGTTGAGCGCGGCAGCGATGTCGCCACTGGTGTCTAGCAGCGTTCCGTCGAGATCAAAGCCGATGGTGGCGAAGGGAAAAGCGGCCATGGCCCGGCCATGGCACCGCCATGCTGGAAAAGGCAACCGATGCGTGGCAGGTGCCATGGCCCCGCTAATGGAGACTGGCCACGTGACTGCACCCATCGCCGCGATCATCCTCGCCGCCGGCAAGGGCACGCGGATGAAATCCGACATGCACAAGGTGCTCCACCCGATCGCCGGGCGGCCGATGCTGCTCCACCTGATCGACAGCGTGAAGGCGCTGGGCGCCGCGCGTGAGGTGGTGGTGGTCGGCGCGGGTCGGGAGCAGGTGGAAGCGGCCGTTACGCCGCTGGGGGCCGAGACGGCGCACCAGGCCGAACAACTCGGTACCGGCCATGCGGTGCTCCAGGCGAAGGAGGCACTGGCCGGCTTCTCGGGCGACGTGCTGATCCTCTACGGCGACGTGCCTCTGGTCACCACCGCGACGATGCGGCGCATGGTCGAGCGGTTGCATGAGGACGACGCGCCCGCGGTGGTAGTGCTCGGCTTCCGCCCGGCGGATCCCGGGGCCTATGGCCGGCTGATCGTCGAGGGCGGCGATCGTCTGTCGAAGATCGTCGAGTTTAAGGATGCTTCGCCGGAGGAACGCGCCGTCACGCTGTGCAATTCGGGGCTTATGGCGGTGCGCGGCGCGGACCTGTTCGCGCTGCTCGCGCGCGTGACCAGCGACAATGCAGCGGGCGAATATTACCTCACCGACATCGTCGAGCTGGCGAATGGCGACGGACGGGTCGCGGCGGTGATCGAAACCGATGCTACCGAAGTCACCGGCGTCAACAGCCGCGGCGAGCTGGCGGCGCTGGAGGCCGAGTGGCAGCGGGCCCGCCGCGCCCGCGCGATGGTCGAAGGCGCGACTCTGATCGCGCCGGAGACAGTGTGGTTCGCCCATGACACCCAGATAGGCCGTGACGTGACGATCGAGCCCAACGTCGTGTTCGGCCCCGGCGTCACCGTGGCGGACGGCGTGGTGCTGCGCGCGTTCAGCCATATCGAGGGCGCGGTCATTGCGAGCGGCGCCACCGTGGGCCCGTTCGCGCGCCTGCGGCCCGGCGCAGTGCTGGAGGCTAATGCCCATGTCGGAAATTTCGTCGAGCTGAAGAACGCGGTGCTCGGCAAGGGCGCCAAAGCCAACCACCTCACCTATTTGGGCGATGCCAGCGTAGGTGCCGGCGCAAACATAGGTGCGGGCACGATCACCTGCAATTACAATGGCTTTCTCAAGCAGAAGACGGTAATCGGGGCAGGGGCGTTCATCGGATCGAACAGCGCGCTGGTGGCCCCGGTGGCAATCGGTGAGGGCGCCATCATCGGCGCCGGATCGGTCATTACCCGCGATGTGGAGGCCGATGCGCTGGCCGTCACTCGGCCGGAGACATTGAAGAAACAGGGCTGGGCCACGACCTTCCGTGCAACCATGAAGGCACGAAAGGCCGCAAAATGAGCGATCGATACACTGGCAAGCCGTTCCTCAAGCTGCTCGACTGCTATGTGCTCGACGCGATCGGCCATCTGCCGCCGTCCACCGATGCGGAACTGATGTCGCTCGAGCCGCAGCTGCACCAGGTCTTCGAAGCCGAAGGCCCGTGGCGCGGCATCGTCGAGAACCGGATGGGCTTTCAAGACGGCATGCAGGGCGCGATTCTGGAAGTGTGGGAAAAGGGCCGCGAGAAATTCGTCGAGTCCCAGGGGCGCGAGCCCGACCCTGGCGAATTCACGCGAATTTTCATCGACACCAATTTCCCGCATTAACGCAGGCGGTGCGGCGCTTGGGTGGGGCTGTGTGGCCGGGAGGATAGAAGAGTTCTGAAATCTTCCCCCAAATGCTTTTCCGGGCAGGACGTGCTGACTGGAGCAACTCTCCGCGGCCCCCCGCTGGCGGCGGCCCCGTACCCGCGCTAGGGCAGGGGAAGGAGGGCGGATGCCATGTGCGGAATCGTTGGAATCGTGGGCAAGGAAGACGTCGCAGAGCGTCTGTTCGAAGGCCTCAAGCGGCTGGAATATCGCGGCTATGATTCGGCCGGCATCGCGACGGACGTAGACGGGCGGATCGAGCGTCGCCGCGCTTCGGGCAAGCTGGTCAATCTCGGCAAGGAACTCGCCGCCAACCCGCTGCCCGGCACCACCGGAATCGCCCACACCCGCTGGGCGACGCATGGCGGGCCGACCACCAACAACGCCCACCCGCACGCCACCGGGGAAGTGGCGCTGGTCCACAACGGCATCATCGAGAATTTCAAGGCGCTGCGCGAGGAACTGACCGCGCGCGGCCGCACCTTCACCAGCGAGACCGACACTGAAGTTGTCGCGCATCTGGTCAGCGAGAAGGTTGAGGCCGGCCTTGCCCCGACCGATGCGGTGCGCGAGGTGCTGCCGCGCCTCCATGGTGCCTTCGCGCTCGCCATCCTGTTCCGCCAACATCCGGATCTGCTGATCGGCGCGCGGCTCGGCTCGCCTTTGGTCGTCGGCTATGGCGAGGGCGAGACCTATCTCGGCTCGGACGCGCTGGCGCTGGCACCGCTCACCCAGCGCATCGCCTATCTGGAGGAGGGCGACTGGGTCGTCATCACCAAGGAAGGTGCGGCGATCTTCGACAAGGACAACAACCCCGTCGAGCGGCCGATCACCATCTCCGGCGTCACCGGCGAGCTGATCTCCAAGGGCAACCATCGGCACTATATGCTGAAGGAGATTTACGAGCAGCCGATCGTCGTGGCGCAGACGCTGCGCTCCTACCTCCAGCGCATGGAGGAAAAGATCACGCTGCCGATCCCGGAGTTCGATCTCTCAGCGATCAAGCGCGTCACCATCGTCGCCTGCGGCACCAGCTATTATGCCGGCATGGTGGCGAAATACTGGTTCGAGCAGTTCGCCCGTGTGCCCGTGGACATCGATGTCGCCTCCGAGTTTCGCTACCGCGCTCCGGTGATGGAAGAGGGCGGGCTGATGATCGTGATCAGCCAGTCGGGCGAGACGGCGGATACGCTGGCCGCGCTCCGTCATGCCCGCAGCGAGGGGCAGACGATCGCCGCGGTGGTCAACGTGCCGACCAGCACCATGGCGCGCGAGGCGGACCTGCTGCTGCCCACCCATGCCGGGCCGGAGATCGGCGTCGCATCGACCAAGGCGTTCAGCTGCCAGCTGGCGGTGCTGGCGGCGCTGGCGGCCAATCTGGCCAAGGCCAAGGGTCGGCTGTCCGAGGCCGAGGAGCGCCGCGTCGTCCGGCATCTGGCCGAAGCCCCGGCCTCGCTCAATGCCGCGCTTGCCTATGACGAATCGATCCAGGCGATGGCCGGGGTGATCGCTGCGGCGCGCGACGTGCTGTATCTGGGGCGCGGCACCGATTACCCGCTGGCGTTGGAAGGCGCGCTCAAGCTGAAGGAGATCAGCTATATCCACGCCGAAGGCTATGCCGCCGGCGAGATGAAGCACGGGCCCATCGCACTGATCGACGATGCCGTGCCGGTGATCGTCATCGCGCCCTCGGGCCCGTTGTTCGATAAGACCGTCAGCAACATGCAGGAAGTCCAGGCACGCGGCGGAAAGGTGGTGCTGATTTCGGATTATGACGGCATCCAGGCAGCCGGTGACGGGGCCATCGCAACCATCACCATGCCCAAAGTCCACCCCCTGATCGCACCCCTAGTCTATGCGGTGCCGGTGCAACTGCTCGCCTACCATGTGGCAGTTGCGAAGGGCACCGATGTGGATCAGCCGCGCAACCTGGCCAAATCCGTCACGGTGGAGTGACCGGGCTGCTGGCGAGCCGGTCGATGATCGGGCAGTCGGGCCTATCATCGCCGTGGCAGCGGGCCGCCAGATCGAGCAGGGTGGCACGCATCTCCTCCAGCGCCTTGGCTTTTCGGCCGAGTTCTTCGGCGCGAGCCTGGGCGAGTGCCTTCACGTCTGCGCTCGACCGGCCCCGATCCTGCCAAAGGCTGAGCAGCGCGCGAATGTCGTCGATCGGGAAGCCGAGATCGCGTGCATGCGCGACGAAGCGTAGTCGGGCCACGTCTGTATCGGCATAGTCGCGATAGCCGCTGTCCCGTCGCGCAGGCTCCGGGATCAATCCGATCTTCTCGTAATGGCGGATCATTCGCTGCGAGACTCCGCTCGCGCTGGATGCCTGACCGATGTTCAAAGTTTGACTCCGTTCAATCGCAGCGCGTTCGAGACAACTGCGAAGGAGGAAAGCGCCATCGCAGCGCCGGCGAGCATCGGCGATAGCAGAATGCCCGCCACCGGGTACAGCACACCCGCCGCGACCGGCACGCCAATGCCGTTGAAGCAGAACGAGAACCACAGATTCTGCCGCACGTTGCGCATCGTCGCATGGGAAAGGCGGCGGGCACGGACCAGCGCGGCGAGGTCGCCTGCGGTAAGCGTGATGCCGGCGCTTTCGATTGCGACATCCGTGCCCGTCCCCATGGCGATGCCGACATCTGCCGCCGCCAATGCGGGGGCGTCGTTGATTCCATCTCCGGCCATGGCGACGACTGCGCCCTGCCGCCTGAGGTCACCGACGGCGCGTGCCTTTTCTTCCGGGGTGCATTCGGCCTGAACGCTGTCGATTCCGCCGAGTTGTGCGGCCACCGCCTCGGCGGTCGTGCGGCTGTCGCCGGTGAGCATCACGATGCGCAGACCTTCGCGGTGCAGATCGGCGAGCGCCGTGCGGGCCGACTCCTTTATCGGATCGGCAACGGCGAGAACGCCGGCGAGGCTGCCATCGACGGCGACCAGCATCGCGCCGGCGCCGGTGCGGCGATGGGCCTGTGCCAGATCCTGGAGCGGCGTTGGATCGGCACCGACGGCGCGCATCATCGCAGCATTGCCGATCGCGATGTTGCGCCCGCCCACCATTGCGCGGACGCCCGCGCCAGTGGTGGAGACGAAATCCGCTGCTTCGGATAGCACCAGCCCCCGTTCCTCGCCTGCACCAACAATTGCGTGGGCGAGCGGATGTTCGGAATGACGCTCGACCGCAGCGGCAAGGGCGAGCAACTCGTCCTCCGCGAAGGCGGCGGTCGCTTGGATCGCCACCAATTTCGGCTTACCTTCAGTCAGCGTACCGGTCTTGTCGATGACCAGTGTATCGACCTTTTCCAGCGCCTGTAGTGCCTCGGCGTGTTTCACCAGCACGCCGGCATGGGCGCCTCGCCCGGTGCCAACCATGATCGACATCGGCGTGGCGAGGCCGAGCGCGCATGGGCATGCGATGATCAGCACGGCGATGGCGTTGAGCAGCGCGTGGCCGAAGCGCGGCTCCGGACCTGCAAGGTTCCAGGCGAGGAATGTCATTGCGGCGACGATCACCACCAGCGGCACGAACCAGTTGGAGACGCGGTCAGCCACTGCCTGGATCGGCGCGCGGCTGCGCTGTGCCTCTGCGACCATCTTCACGATGCGGGCGAGTACGGTATCCGCGCCCACTGCCGCCGCACGGATCACCAGTGTGCCGGTGGTGTTCACTGTTCCGCCGGTGACCTTCGCGCCCGCCCGCTTCGGAACCGGCGCGGGTTCACCGGTGAGCATGGATTCGTCGATCGCCGACCGACCTTCCAACACCTCGCCGTCGACCGGTACCGTCTCGCCCGGACGCAGACGCAGACGATCGCCCGTGGAGACTTCCGCGAGATCGACCTGCGTCTCCTGCCCCTGGTCGTCAATACGGTGCGCAGTTTTAGGCGCGAGGTGCAGAAGTGCACGGATGGCGCGGCCGGTCGCGGCGCGTGCGCGCAGTTCCAGCACCTGTCCAAGCAGGACCAGGGTGATGACGACGCTCGCAGCTTCGTAGTAGACTGGAATGCTGCCGTGCATTCGGAAGGCGGGCGGGAACAGCCCGGGGGCGACCGTCGCGACGAGGCTGTAGAGGAAGGCGGCCGCTACGCCGAGCGACACCAGCGTGAACATGTTCAGATGGCCGGTACGCAGCGATGCGAGCCCTCGCTGGAAGAAGGGCAACCCGGCCCAAAGGACTACCGGCGCGGCCAGCGCCAGTTGCACCCATGCGTTCCACGACGTCGGCACCAGGTGCAGTCCCAACATTTCCGCGCCCATCGATAGCATCAGCAACGGGGCGGACAGGATTGCCGCCACCCAGCTTCGCCGGGTGAAATCGACCAGTTCGGGATTTGGCGCATCTTCCAGGCTCGGCGCCTCCGGCTCCAGCGCCATGCCGCATATCGGGCAGGTGCCCGCGCCTTCCTGGCGTATTTCCGGGTGCATCGGGCACGTCCAGATCGCACCTGGGACTGCCTGGGGCTGCCGGCGCGATACGTCGCCCAGCCAGGACTGTGGATCCGCCAAGAAACGCGAGCGGCAGCGGGCACCGCAGAAATGATAGTCGGCGCCGTCATGGCGAATGTGGTGCGGTGTGGTGGCTGAATCGACCATCATGCCGCAAACAGGATCTCGCGCGGTTCCGCTCCTGCCGCCGCAGCAGCCCTGATGCTTGTGCTCGCTCGCCATTACAATCCTCCAGCGGCAGCGGATATGCAGGCTGACATCATGTCAGGGTCAAGGGCGAAAAGGCAGCTTGACCCTAACATGATGTCAAGCCCTACATCATGGCGATCCAGCCGAGAGACCAGAAGGCATGACCGTTTTTATCGATCGTCGCGATTTCCTGCGCAAAGCTGCCCTGGGAGCCGGGGGGGGCGCGCTTGCCGGGGCGTTGCCCGCCTGGGCGCTGCCAGGCTCGGCGGGGCTGGCCCAAGGGCTGCCGGTGCTTTCCGGTGAAGACATCACCCTGCGCATCGCGCGAACGACGATGCGGATCGACGGCCGCACGATGCGCGCTGTAGCGGTGAATGGCACGGTGCCCGCGCCGCTGATCCGGCTGCGCGAGGGGCAGAAGGTGCGGCTGCACGTGATCAATGAACTGGGCGAGGAAAGCTCGATCCATTGGCACGGACTGTTGCTGCCGTTTCACATGGACGGGGTGCCTGGCGTTTCCTTCCCCGGAATCGCGCCGCGATCCAGCTTCACCTATGAATTCCCCATCGTTCAGGCTGGCACCTATTGGTACCACAGCCATTCGGGTTTTCAGGAGCAGGAGGGGCTATACGGCCCCATCGTGATCGATCCTGCCGGCGCAGATCCGGTGCTGTCCGATCGGGAGCATGTGATCGTGCTGTCCGATCACAGCCCGCTTTCGGGGCAGGCGATCTTCGCCAAGCTCAAGCAGCAGCCGGGCTATTTCAACCAGCAGCGGCAGGCGCTGGACGGCCTGCTGGCGGGTAAGGACCAGGCCACCGGCGATCGGCGCGCTTGGGGCGCGATGCGGATGGACCCCACCGATATCGCCGATGTGACGGGTTCGACCTATCGCTATCTCGTCAATGGCCAGGGCCCGCAGGATAATTGGACGGCACTGTTTCGCCCGGGCGAACGGGTGCGGTTGCGCATCATCAACGCCTCGGCGATGACCACCTTCAACCTGCGCATTCCGGGCCTGCCGATGACGGTGGTGCAGGCGGATGGACTGAACGTCCGCCCCGTAGAGGTGGACGAGTTCCAGTTCGGGCCGGCCGAAACCTATGACGTGGTCGTCACCCCCGGTGAGGATCGTGCCTACACGCTCGTTGGCGAGAGCATCGATCGCTCGGGCATGGCCCGCGCGACGCTGGCGCCGCGCGCCGGGATGACGGCGGCGGTGCCGCCGCTGCGTCGCCGCCCGGTCGCGACGATGAAGGATATGGGAATGGGTGGGATGGACCATGGCGCTATGTCCGCCATGGATCACGGCACCATGAACCATGGCGCCATGCCGGGCATGACGCGTGGCAATGCCGACAGCGGGGGCATGGACCACAGCATGCGCGACTTCTCGAACGCGCCCGGCGTGAAGAAGGGGCCTGGGGTCCAGACTATTTCCCCGATGCCGGTCGACCGCACCGGTGAGCCTGGACAGGGATTGGGCGATGTGGGGCACCGTGTGCTCACCTATCGCGACCTGATCGCGCTCGATCCCAATCCGGACGTGCGCGCTCCTTCGCGTCAGCTGGAAATCCATCTGACCGGCAATATGGAACGCTATATGTGGGCGTTCGACGGCGAGAAGCTGTCGGAGGTGACTGCGCCGATCGCGTTCCGCGCCGGTGAGCGGGTGCGGGTCACATTGGTGAACGACACGATGATGGGACACCCCATCCATCTTCACGGTCATTTTTTCGAACTTGTTACCGGCCACGGCGCGCACAGCCCCCGCAAGCACACGGTGCTGGTGCAGCCCGGCGGGAAAGTGAGCTGGGACGTTACGGCGAACGAAGGTGACTGGGCGTTCCACTGCCATATGCTCTATCACATGGCCGCTGGCATGATGCAGGTCGTGCAGGTGCGCGGCGATGGAGATGCGGCATGAAGGCGCTGCTGCTAGCTGGCCTCGGCGCGATCGGCTGGACCACTTCCGCTTCGGCCCAGACTGTGGACCACAGCCACCATGGCGCTATGCATATACCCGCCGCGCCCGCTTCCCCGCCAGCCGAGCAGACGCAGTCCGAGAGGGTCGAGGATCCTCATGCGAGGCATCGGATGCCCGAGCCGCCAAAGGCAGACCCGCACGCCGGACACCACCTGTCGGCGCCCCCTGTGCCCGTGGCAATGGCGACGGGGACCGATCTGCCTGCCGGGAATGCGCCGCCACCCGCACCGAAGCCTGGACTGGCTGCGGCGCGCTATTGGGGGGCGGAGGCAATGGCGATGGCGAACCATCATCTGCGCCACCATCATGGCGGCATGGCCTTCCGGCAGGTGATGCTAAACCTTGCCGAGGTGCAGGTACGCGACGGCCGCAACGGCTATCGGTGGGACGGCGAGGCATGGATCGGCGGCGACATCAACCGCTTCACCCTCAAATCGGAAGGCGAGGGCGCGTTTGGCGGCCGGGCTGAACAGGTCGAGGTGCAGGCGCTCTACAGCCGCGCGATCGACCCCTACTGGAACCTGCAGGCCGGCATGCGGCACGACATCCGGCCTGGACGGTCGCGCAGCTATGCCACAATCGGAATCGAGGGGCTGGCGCCGTACTGGTTCCAGATGGAAGGTGCCGTGTTCCTTTCCGAGAAGGGGGATTTGCTGGCACGGGCCGAGGGTTCGTACGACCAGCGCCTGACCCAGAATCTGGTGCTCCAGCCGCGGGTGGAGGCCAATTTCTCGGCCCAGACGGTGCGTGCCACGCAGCTTGGTGCCGGCGTAACCGATCTCGAGCTGGGGCTGCGCGTGCGATACGAGCGGCAGCGGGCGTTCGCGCCTTATGTCGGCGTATCGTGGGAGCGGCGCCTGGGTGACACGGCGCGACTTGCCCGTGCGCGGGGCGACGGGACGGGTGGCTTCGCCTTCGTAGCGGGCGTGCGCACCTGGTTCTAGCCGGCGCCGACTCGACCCAAATACGGCATAAGCGCGTCGGTTGCGGCAGACGTGCGGTTTTGTGCCTTGCATTTCCGTGCGTTAGAAAATGCCGAAATTCGGCCCGCTTGCCGCCCTGTTCTCCGGCTCTATATCGTTCGCACCCGCAGCAAAGATAGCCGAATGCCTCTGCCGAACCACTCTCCAGGCCTGCTTCAAGGCCCTAGCCTCCTGGCATCGATCCACGACGTCAGCCCCCGTTCGGAAAGCCCGGTCGACCAGCTTTCGGAGCTGTTCCTGCGCCATATCGGTGCGCCGCGCTATGCCATGCTGGTGGTCCCCGATCATTGGGGATCGGCACCGCTGGTACGGGGGAGCCCGTTTGCCACGCGCCTGCGGAGCTGGGCAGATTCCGGGGTCGAAATGTTCCTGCACGGCTGGTTCCACCGAGATACCACCAAGCATGGATCGGCCGGCGCACGGTTCAAGGCGAAGCACATGACGGCGGGCGAAGGCGAGTTCTTGGGCCTTGATTATGCCACCGCACGCGACAGAATGGAGCGCGGGCGCGCGCTGGTCGAAGATGTTACCGGGCGCCCGGTGACCGGCTTCATCGCTCCCGCGTGGCTCTATGGCGACGGCGCCCGGGCTGCGATGCGTGATTGCGGCTTCGCACTGGCGGAGGATCATTTCCGAGTCTGGGCGCCGCAGCAGCAGGATCGCGTGCTGGCAAAGGGGCCGGTGATCACCTGGGCCAGTCGCAGCAAGAGCCGGATTGCCTCGTCGCTGGCAGTGGCAGCGCTCGCCCGTGCGTTACTGCCTCGCCGCCCTGCGATGCGCCTGGGCGTGCACCCCGGTGACGTGACCGTGCCGGCGCTGCTGAGAAGCATCGATCGCACCCTAGGCGCCCTCTCCAAAGGCGGCCGTTTTGGCCAGTATCGCGATCTTCTGGAGATGCGCTGATGCGTATCGTCGACGTCTGCGCCTTTTACAGCCCCTATGGCGGCGGCGTGAAAACTTATGTCCGCCGCAAAATGGAATTAGGCGCGAGGCTGGGGCACGAGATTGTCATCCTCGCTCCCGGCGAACGCCACGAGATCATCGAGGAGCATGAAGGTGCGGTGCTTGCCACCATCCCCGCGCCGCTCCTGCCTCTAGACCGGCGGTACCGCTATTTCGACGACGAGCCGGCCTTACACGCTGCGCTGGACCGGTGGAAGCCCGATTTCGTCGAGGCTTCCTCGCCGTGGCGCAGTGCATCGATGGTCGCGCGATGGCAGGGATCGGCGCCGCGCGCGCTGGTGATGCACGCGGATCCGCTGGCGGCCTATGCCTATCGCTGGTTCGGCACCATCGCCAATCGCGAGACAATTGACCGGGGCTTCTCGTCCTTCTGGCAACATCTGCGCCGCCTGGATGAGGGATTCGATTTGGTGGTGACGGCCGGGCGCGACTTGGCCGCACGGCTGACCGAAGGCGGGTTGTCGAAGATCGTGACGATCCCGATGGGAGTCGAGCCCGGCTATTTCAGCCCTGGGCTGCGCGACGAGAATTTGCGCATCGAGCTGCTGGCGAGCTGCGGCCTCGCGCCGGATGCTACGCTGCTGATTGGAGTGGGACGGTTGGCTGCCGAGAAGCGCTGGCCCATGGTCATCGAAGCGGCCGAAGCAGCGGCGGTGCGACAGCCGATGGGGCTGATCCTGATCGGTACGGGCACGGCGCGGTCTCGTGTTATATCCGCCATCGGGCGGAACCCGCATGCGCAGTTGTTCGAGCCGACCAGCAGCCGTGAACAGCTTGCTCGCGTGATAGCCAGCGCCGATGCGCTCGTCCATGGCTGTGAGGCGGAGACGTTCTGCATGGTGGCGGCGGAAGCGCGCGCCAGCGGCCTGCCGCTGATCGTGCCTGATCAGGGCGGCGCGGCCGACCAGTTCGTCGAAGGCCAAGGGATGCTGTACGCCGCAGCCGATCCGGTGAGTCTTCGCGATGCATTGGGGCGGTTCGTCGAAACGACGCCGTTGTTCCATCGGTTGCGTGCCACCGCTGACGCGCCGTCGACGCGGACAATGGACACGCATTTCGAGGAACTTTTCGCGAGCTACCGTGCCAAGGCGTACTCGCGCGCCGCGTAATCGGCCGGTCAGCCGCGTGCAGGCGCGGTGGCGATTTCCAACCGCTTGATGAACTGGGGAAGCGGGCAACGATGCTCGCGACCTTGATCGCAACCGTGTAGCTGCAAGGGGATCCATCGGGATCGAGCGCGCGCGGCGCGGATGTCCGCCGCGCTCTGGCTGCGATACCAAAGGCGTACGGCGCGGTTGCCCTCGGCCGTATTGACGAGGGCGATCGCGATACCGCCGCCGGGCGAGGGATCGCCGGTCGCAAAGCCTTGCGCCTGCACCGGCACGCCCAGCACTGCCGCCAGCGCCGCGACGTTCGTGTCGTGACCTATCAGAAGGTCTATGCTCGGCGCGGTGTCAGCCGTGAAATCCTGCACGATGCGATCGACGGTAGGCGCCATTTGGAAAGCGGCCATATAGGGCGGACGGCTGAAAACATCGAACAGCGCTGCGTGTATGGCGCCGAGCGTCGCAAGCTGACGGGGCGTTGCGCGGCTCCAGCCGACCTGCGCCACCGGCAACCCCTCCAGATATTGAAGCATCAGCACCTGAGCGGTTCCCGAAGCGCTGCGGATCGGACCTTGCAGATCGATGCCGCGGCCGTCCGCCGTCGCCTGTACGGAGGAGGGCGCGAGCGGGCTGCATGGACGCGCTGGACAGGCCAGCACGTGCTCTAGCAGCGCGAGCGCGCCCGCATGGCGTTTCGCCAGCGCCGCTATTCCGCCAGTGTAGCGAATGATCGAGTCGACGGCGCGTGCCGCGTCGAAGCTCGTCGGACGTGCGCCTAGCGGTTCGAAGATCGCATCATCCTCCCCTGCGGGGCGGTGGGTGACCGGCAGAGTACAGCCGGGAGCCAAGCCCTTGGCATAGGCTTCTCCACTCGCGATTGTCCGAGGCGAGCTGTTGGTCCAGATCCGCACGGCTGCCGGATCGACGCAGCCGCTGGCGGGGAGCAATCCGGCGGCTGCGAACCAGCGGCGATCCGCTTCAGCCAGCGCGCGCAGCGCGGCGGCACCATGTGGCGTGACTTGCTCCGCTTCCCCCTCCCAGCGCGGCCAGGGTTGGCTGGTGCGGGTAGCGGGCGGCACCTCACCCGCGAGAGGCGCCCGCACGCCGTGGCGCATCAGCAGCACCACACGTTCGATGCGGGACGACTGCTCCGACGCCGACACTGCTAATGGCGCAAGGAGAAGAATGGCGAGCAGGCCGAAGCGCCGGATGAGTGAGGCTTTCATGCCCCCGCCCTTAGCTCGGCACAATGAACGCTCTGTGACAAAAAATAATACCAAATCAAAATTGGTATTATTCCAATGTCCTTAGTCTCTTCGCAGGCCATGCAGCATGTCTGTCACCATCTTGTAGCGGTATCGCCATCATCGCGACGCGGCAATGCCGCCTCGTGCGGCTAGCGGCCGCGGCAGCCGGCGGGGATGTGCCGGGTACAATGGAAGACAAAGGAAATACCAATGGGACACTGGAACAAGCGCTTTGCGCTGCTCCTGGGCGGGGGCACGGTCGCACTTTTCGCACATAGCCACGCGTTCGCCGCGACTACGCGTGAAGACACGATTGCGGATACATTTGCGGAAACTGATGATCAGTCGCGGGACGGAGACACGATCGTCGTCACCGGAAAAACGGTCGCGATCAAGAATGCGCAGAACGAACAGGTGAAGAGCCCTTCGCTGGTCACCATCGTTTCCGGTGAAGAATTACGCGCTCAGCCACAGCAGAACTTGGCGGATCTGCTCACCCGCCTGCCGGGCCTCAATTCCTCGGTCGATCAGTCGCGGAATGCGGCGGCGACCGGCGAGGCGCAGTATCTGTCGATCCGCGGTCTCGACACCGCGTACAATGCCTATGCTTTCGACGGCGTGCGCCTGGCGCAGACCGATGCGCGCACCCGCGCCATTTCGATGAACCTGTTATCGCCCTTCGCGCTGTCTGAAGTGCGCGTCGACAAGGCGCCGACCGCCGCTCAGGATGGTGACGCTATCGCCGGCGTGATCGATCTGCGCACCGCTTCCCCATTCGATTTCGGCGCGCACCATGTTCAGATCCGTGCGCAGGGGCTGATCGCGGGTCGGGCAGCGGCGCGCGGCCAGGACCCGTGGGGCGGCACGATCCAATTGGAGACTGCGCAGCAGTTCGGGAATTTCGGCATCTTCGCGTCTGGTTACTACGGCAAGAAGAACGTGTTCAGCGAGGCAGTGGCGATGCACCGCGACTATACGAAGATCGACGGGAACCAGCCGGGCGCCGTGCGCGACAATCTGAACAATGTGATGCCGATTGGCGTGCTGTGGAACGTGTTCCAGAACCGCATCGAACGCCTTGGTGGCACGGTGAACCTGGAATGGCGGGGCGACAGCACCGATCTGTATGCCCGCACCACCTATGGTGAATATCGCCTAAAGAGCTGGATGGACCAGACCGCGGCGCGCATTTCGAACCTGACGGCGGGACAGACGAATCCAAATGCCGGCAGCAAGCTGGGGGCCAATTATGACGCGGCCGGCTATCTTGCGGTCTACGGTCTGGGCGGCAGCAATTACTTCCGCACCGAGCATAGCAACCAGCGGCTGTTCACCACCAAGATCGGAGGCGAAACCCGTTTAGGCGACCTGACGCTGGACTATAACGGCGCCTATTCGCGTGGCGCGACAAGCTACCCCCTGCGCATTCAGGCGAGCTGGCGCAGCCCCACATACATCGGCCCTAACGCCACCGGGCCGGCGACCTACCAGCTGATCACCGGGATGGCGGACCGCACGAATCCGCAGGTGGTGCTGAACGAAGCAGCGCGCGCCGCGATCACCAACTTCGATACTTTCGCCCAAGCGTACACGACCGCGCAGTTCGAGGATTCGTGGGAATCGAAGCTGGAAGGCCGGATGGATGCTACGTGGCGGTTCGGCGAGCACGGCTTGTCCTCGATACAGGCAGGCGGCAAGTTCGAAGCGGCCAAGCGCTACTCAAACAGCCTGGGGGATGACGGCGCTCTGCAGTACAGCTTTTCGGCCAACGACCCGAACATCACGCGCCTGAGCGCTGTGCCGGGCGAGCGGCTGAATGGCTTCATGAAAAATGCCCAGGTGCCCTTCTTCATTCCCGACCGCAGCTGGGTGGAAGCCCAGAACGCGAAGCTGTCGCTTGCGAAGCTGCCCGGCCTCAACCCTGTCAAACTCAACGAGAACCGGCTGGACGGCAAGGAACACCGCGCGAGCGCTTATATGCTCGCGAACCTCGCCTTCGGTGGACTAACGATCACGCCGGGGCTGCGTTTCGAGCACAACTGGTTCTGGGGCCGCTACTGGCAGGAAGACGGCAAGACTGCCGGCTTCACCACCAGCGCCCGCAGCTACGATCAGTGGCTGCCGAGCCTGATCGCATCGTACCGCCCGGGCGAGAACACCGTGTACCGTTTCTCGGTACGCAAGAGCTATTCACGACCGGCGTTCGACCTGCTGCTCGGACCGACCAGCGTGTCGCGCGACGATAGCGGCAAGATCACCTCGATCTTCGTGCCGAACCCTAACCTGGATGCGGTCGAGGCGTGGAACATCGATACCTCGATCGAGCACAAGGGTGCGGGCACCGATCTCTTTTCGGCGGCCTTGTTCTACAAGCGGCTGAACCATGTGATGTTCTCAACCGGTTCGACCAACCAGTCGGGCGATCTGAACGTCTGGACCGCCCCAAATAGCCAGCTTTCGCCGGACGGCGTCGAGATCGAAACGCTTGATACCAGTGGCAAGGGTAGCGTCTACGGCGTCGAGCTCTTCGCGCGATATAGTGTGAAGGGGCTGCCGGGCCTGTTAGATGGCCTGGGCTTTCAGGGCAACATCACGCTGCAGCGTGCGGACGCGACGGTGTTCGTCTCCAACGCCTATCGTCGCCAGCGCATGCCGCAGGCGCCACAGGTGATGTTCAACACCGAGTTGTTCTGGATGCATGGCGGGATCAACGCCGCTCTGAATTATGTCTATACCGGCAACAAGCTGTACGATCTGCGCTCGTCTCAGCCGGATACCTATATCCAGCCGGTTTCTACGATGAATGCGATCTTGAGCTACACGCTGAACCAGCATCTTACGGCAGGCGTATCGGTTCAGAACCTGCTCAACGCCCACACCTTCTGGTCGACCGCCGGCATGGGCAAGGCTCTGCTTTCGGTAGATCGCAAGGGTGGCTATGTTGAGGCCGGCCGCACGTATATGCTGAATCTGTCGTACAACTTCTAGGCGCAAAGCCGGTCCGCCAATATAAGAAAGCGGCCGGCCCAGTGCGCAAGCAGTTCTTACGACATCGAAGCAAGCCGGTGCGCCACGAGGGGATCGGAAAGTGTCGCACCGGCTTGCAACCATTGGCGTGGCCGGGGGTATGGCCGTCGTCGCCAATACGCTGTTACTCGCGGAAGGGTGGGGGGTATCGCCGCTTCCACATGCACTCTTCTAAGCGATTCGGTCGGCCCAGCGCAGTCGGGAGCACTCCGTTCCGGGTTTGCCCTTATTCTTGTGGTTCGCAGGCGGCCACGGCGGCGAGTACCGGCTCTGCCCATTCGCGCCGGCAGATCAGCAAATCCGGAATACTGGTGCTGGCTTGGTTGTAGATGATCGGCGAACCATCAATCCGCGAGGCGTGCAGACCTGCTGCCAACGCGACCGCCACAGGCGCGCAATTGTCCCATTGATGCTGGCCGCCGGAGTGAAGATAGATCTCGGCTTCCCCGCGCACGATCGCCATCGCCTTGGCACCCGCCGACCCCATGCCGACATTGACGGCGCCGATCGACTGCCCCACCTCAGCACAGAGCTGGCTGGCACGTGTGCGGCTCACCAGCATGCGAGGGGGCTGTTGCGCCGGCGCGAGTGGAGGCGGCATGTCGCTTGCCAGTGTTACGCCCAAGCGGGGCAGCGCGACGGCGCCCACCGTCGGCTCGCCATCGACCGCCAGCGCGATGTGTACCGCCCAGTCCTCGCGCCGTTCGGCGAATTCGCGGGTGCCATCGAGGGGATCCACGATCCAGACCCGCGCCTGTGCCAAGCGCGACAGATCGTCCGCCGATTCTTCCGACAGGATCGTGTCGTAGGGCCGCGCGGCGCGCAGGCGATCGAGGATCAACTGATTGGCTTCGCGATCTCCGCGGGCGCCCCCGGCGCAATCTGATTGAATGCGGAGCAGTAGCTCTCCGGCTTCCGTGGCGATGGCGTGAGCCAGCTCGGCGTCGGTCAGTTCGGTGATCATAGCGCGGGTGCCCAGACGCCCATGATGGCCTCGACAATCTGTTCGGCTGCCTCTTCGGGGGTGGTGCGGGTTGTGTCGATCCGGATTTCCGGAGCCTCCGGCGCCTCATAGGGACTCGATATGCCCGTGAAATTGGCGATCTCGCCGGCACGGGCCTTCTTGTAGAGTCCCTTCACGTCGCGACGTTCGGCGTCTTCGATCGGCGTATCAACGAAGATCTCGAAGAATTCACCCTCCGGCATCATCGATCGCACCATCGCTCTTTCGGCGCGGAACGGAGAGATGAAAGCGGTGAGCACGATCAGGCCGGCATCCGTCATCAATTTGGCAACCTCGCCGATGCGGCGGATGTTTTCCACGCGATCCTGATCGGTGAAGCCCAGATCGCGGTTCAGCCCGTGGCGCACATTGTCGCCATCGAGCAAGAAACTGTGCTTGCCGAGCGCATAAAGCTTCTTTTCCACAAGGTTGGCGATGGTTGACTTGCCCGATCCGGACAGGCCGGTGAACCAAAGCATACGCGGCTGCTGCCCCTTTTGGTGCGCGTGCGCCTCGCGGGTGATTTCCACCGCCTGCCAGTGCACGTTCTGGGCACGACGCAGCGCAAAATCGAGCATGCCGGCGCCGACGGTGGCGTTGGTCAGCTTGTCGATCAGGATGAAGCCGCCGAGATCGTGACTTTCGGCGTATGGCTCGAACACGATCGGCCGGTCGGTCGCAATTTCCGCGATACCGATGTCATTGAGCGCCAGCGTTTTTACGGCGCCGCGAGCCATGGTGTTAACATCGATCGCATATTCTGGCGCGCGGACTACGGCGCTAACGGTTTTCGTGCCGAGCTTCAGCCAATAGGCGCGGCCGGGGAGCAGCTCTGCCTGGTCCATCCAGACAAGGGTGGCTTTGAACTGGTCCGCCGCCTGGGGCGGGGCGTCGGCTGCAGCGATCACGTCGCCCCGCGAGCAATCAACTTCATCGGCAAGCGTCAGGGTTATCGATTCCCCCGCCACCGCGATATCCTTATCGCCGCCCATCGCAACGATGCGGACGACGGTGCTGGTGCGTCCTGAAGGGAGGATGCGCACCGCATCGCCTGGCCGGATGGTGCCGCTGGCGATCGGGCCCGCAAAGCCGCGAAAGTCGAGATTGGGGCGGTTGACCCACTGCACCGGCATTCGGAACGGCTTCACGCGATTCGTGTCGGCGTCGACTTCGACCGCTTCGAGATGCTCCAGCAACACTGGGCCGCTGAACCAGGGCATCGCGTCGCTGCGCGTGGTGACATTGTCGCCTTGGAATCCCGAAATGGGGATGGGTGTGACATCCTGGATGCCTATAGAACGCGCAAATGCGGTATAGTCCTCAACGATCTCGTCGAAGATGGCCTGATCATAGCCGACCAAGTCCATCTTGTTTACCGCTAGCACCAGATTGCGGATGCCGAGCAGGTGCGCGAGAAAGCTGTGCCGCTTGGTCTGGGTAAGCACGCCTTTGCGCGCGTCGATCAGAATAATGGCGAGATCGGCGGTAGAGGCGCCGGTGACCATGTTGCGGGTATACTGCTCGTGGCCGGGGGTATCGGCAACGATAAACTTGCGCTTCTCGGTGGCGAAGAAGCGATAGGCGACGTCGATCGTGATGCCCTGTTCGCGCTCGGCGGCGAGGCCGTCGACCAGCAGCGCGAAGTCGATCGCCTGACCCTGGGTGCCAACGCGCTTGGAATCATTCTCCAGTGCGGAAAGCTGGTCCTCGAAGATCTGCTTCGAATCGTAGAGCAGCCGGCCGATCAGCGTCGACTTGCCGTCGTCCACCGATCCGCAGGTGATGAAACGTAGCAGCGACTTGTGCTGGTGCAGTTCGAGATAGGCCGAGATGTCGGCAGCGATCAGCGCATCGGGGCGATAGGCGGTCATCAGAAATACCCCTCCTGCTTTTTCTTCTCCATGCTGGCGGCCTGATCATGGTCAATCGCCCGGCCCTGGCGCTCGCTGGTGGTGGTGAGCAGCATTTCCTGGATCACCGTTTCCAGCGTGTCGGCCGTGCTCTCCACCGCGCCGGTCAGCGGATAGCAGCCGAGGGTGCGGAAGCGGATCGAGCGTTCGACCGGTACTTCGCCGGGGTTGAGCCGGAAGCGTTCGTCATCGACCATCAGCAGCATGCCGTCGCGCTCCACCGTCGGGCGCGGCGCGGCGAAATAGAGCGGCACGATCTCGATGCCTTCCGCCAGGATGTACTGCCAGATGTCGAGCTCGGTCCAGTTGGAGAGCGGGAACACGCGGATGCTCTCGCCCTTGGCCTTGCGGGCATTGTACAGCCGCCACAGCTCGGGGCGCTGGTTCTTGGGGTCCCAGCGGTGCGAGGCAGTGCGGAAGCTGAAAATGCGCTCCTTGGCGCGGCTCTTCTCTTCGTCCCGCCGTGCGCCGCCGAAGGCTGCGTCGAAACCGTATTTGTCGAGCGCCTGCTTCAGCCCCTCGGTCTTCCACAGATCGGTGTGGAGGCCGCCATGGTCGAATGGGTTGATCCCGCGTGCCTTTGCCTCGGGGTTCTGGTGGACGAGCAGTTCCATGCCCGCTGCGGCTGCAGAGCGCTCACGCAGCGCGTACATCGCCTTAAATTTCCATGTCGTGTCGACATGAAGGAGCGGGAAGGGCGGGGGCGCAGGATAAAACGCCTTGCGGGCGAGGTGCAGCATCACCGCGCTGTCCTTGCCGATCGAATAGAGCATCACCGGCCGCTCGGCCTCGGCAACGACTTCGCGTAGGATGTGGATGCTCTCGGCCTCGAGCCGCTGGAGATGGGTCAGCGGAGAGGGGGATGCGGTGGCGGAATCCATGGTGCTCGTTTGCAGCATGGTAGGGCATGTAAAAAGGCCGGCGCGCGCGTGCGATCTAGTTATTGTTTAGTCCGGCATACCCGCCCCCGCCGTTCGATCGGCAGGGGCGGGAAAACGGATCAGTCGCGGCTCGGCTTGCCGACGCCGGTGTATTGCAGGCCGGCGCGCTCGAGTTCGGCCGGCGGATAGATGTTGCGCAGATCGACAAGGACCGGCGACTTCAGGCTATTCTTGATGCGGGAGAGGTCGAGTGCGCGAAACGCATCCCACTCGGTCACAATCACAAGTGCGTCGGAACCATCAGCGGCCGCATAGGGGTTCTCGACGAACTCGACGTCCGTGAGCATCTTGCTCGCCTGCTCGACGCCTTCCGGATCATAGGCCTTCACCGTCGCGCCGGCATCTTGCAGCGCGGCGATGATCGAGAGGCTCGGCGCGTCGCGCATGTCGTCGGTGTTCGGCTTGAAGGTCAGGCCGAGGATGCCGACGGTCTTGCCGCGCACGTCGCCGCCCATCGCCTTGATGACCTTGCGGCCCATCGCGCGCTTGCGGGCATCGTTCACCTGCACGGTGGCTTCCACGATGCGCAGCGGCGTCTCGTTGTCGGCCGCGGTCTTCATCAGCGCCAACGTGTCCTTGGGGAAGCACGAACCGCCATAGCCGGGACCTGCATGGAGGAACTTGCCACCGATGCGGTTGTCCATGCCGATGCCGCGGGACACTTCCTGCACGTCCGCGCCCACTTGTTCACACAGGTCCGCGATCTCGTTGATGAAGGTGATCTTAACCGCGAGGAAGGCGTTGGCGGCGTACTTGATCAGTTCGGACGTGCGGCGGCCGGTGAACAGCACCGGCGCCGACTGGTTGAGCGACAGCGGGCGATAGATTTCGCGCATGATCTGGCGGGCAAATTCGTCATCGGTGCCGACGACGACGCGATCGGGGCGCTTGAAGTCCTCGATTGCCGCGCCCTCACGCAGGAATTCAGGATTTGATACGACCTTGGCGCCGCTGTCCGGGGCAACCTCCGCGATGATCCGCTCGACCTCGTCGCCGGTGCCGACCGGCACGGTGGACTTGGTGACGATCACGCTGGGCTTGGTAAGATTTTCGGCAATCTCACGCGCTGCGGCGAACACGTAGGAGAGATCGGCATGGCCGTCGCCGCGGCGGCTGGGCGTGCCAACCGCGATGAACACCGCATCGGCATCCTTCACGCCCTCGGCAAGATCAGTGGTGAACGAGAGACGGCCGGCCTTCACGTTGCTAGCCACCAGCGCATCAAGGCCCGGCTCGTAGATGGGCATCACATTCTGGTGAAGCAGCTCGATCTTGCGTGCGTCCTTATCGACGCAAACAACTTCGTGGCCGAAGTCCGAAAAGCAGGCTCCTGAAACCAGGCCTACATAGCCCGTGCCAATCATCGCAATGCGCACGATTATCCCCTGTGGCTCGATTGCTGTTTCCAGCGGGTAGCCAGCGCTCTTAGCGCAACTTGGGCGGACGGCAAGCCATTGCAGTGCAGCAAAGGCGTTCGTGACGGCACCTGCGAAATAAAAAAGGCCTGCGAAACGCAGACCTTGATCACCTGAGCATGTGCCAGGCCGGCGGACGCTCCACCGGCCTGACGAAGCGCCTTTAGACCGGGCGGATCTCGGTGCCCATTGCGCCATCTTTGAAGAAGAGGGTGATGAAGGTCATTTTATGTTCTCCCATTTCTGCGCTGTTACGCGCAAGTCATTTCGTTAACGAAAAATTTACGATTCTTCAATCCGGGAATCTGCGGAGCCCGAAAATGCGGGATCTGGTGCAGGCCCCTGTTTACCAAGTGTTGACATCGGCGGACTACGCAGGTTGTGCGACGGAGGGGATTCGATCCGGCAAGGCGCGTATGCGGCGGAAATTTCGCCAAAAACGCCTCGCAGGTCGAATTTTCGACTCGGGCCAGTGGCGCTTCTGCACGTGCTGGACTATTCCTTCCAAAGCCGGAGCAAGGGGCGGGAGAGCGTCGGTGCAACATGGGTGGATCGTCTCAATCTTGTGCCAAGTGCCCAACTTTGAGACAGCGCGCCGAAATTTAGGACGCGAGCGCCTCGAAGGGGTGATCGACGTTGTGGTGGATATGGTGACTGCGGCTCCCCTGGAGCTTGCAGTCGTTTCGCGTGGCCGCGACCTTATCGAGTTTGACTGCCGGTGCGGCGACTTCGGAGCTGCCGCCGATATGCTTCATGCGCTTCGCGGCCTTGTCGCTGCCGCGGAAGCGTCGTTGAATCTCCCATCTCCCATTGAGTTTCAATTCGGCATGGCGGCGGGACCGGAAGGCGACTGTGACCCGCTTCAGCTTGTAGAGGCGGCAGAGGCCGCAATCCTGCGAGCAGCGGACGAAGGCGGGCTTGTAGCCCTGGATCTGTCCCGTGACGACCAAGTGGTGGATCGTCTGATGCTGATGCACGATCTGCCACGCGCGATTAGCGCCGGCGAGATGACGTTGCATTATCAGCCGAAAGTGAGCGTCCGGCGCCAGCAGGTGACGAGCGTGGAAGCACTGATCCGCTGGGACCACCCCAGCCGCGGGCTGATATTCCCCGGCGATTTCATCGGCGCGGCCGAGCAATCCGGACAGATTGCGCCGTTGACGCTTTGGACGTTACGTCAAGGGATCGCCGACCAGCAGGTAATGGCGGCCGCCGGTCATGATCTTCCGTTGTTCCTCAACATTTCCGGCATGCTGCTAGCGGATGCGGAGTTCGTGCACGAGGCGTGTAAGATCATCACCGCGCACCCCGAGGTAAGCCTTGGCTTCGAAATCACCGAGACCGCGGTAATCCGCGATCCCGAGTCCGCGATCCGGCACCTGCAGCAATTTGCCGATCACGGCATTGTCCTCGCCATCGACGATTATGGTGCAGGCCTCTCTTCGCTGGCCTATCTAAAGCAGCTTCCCGCGAAGGAGCTGAAGATCGACAAGATGTTCGTAACCCAGCTCACCTCCAGCCATCGGGATCCATTGATCGTGCGATCGACCATTGATCTCGCACATGCGCTGGAGATGGAAGTCACGGCAGAAGGGGTGGAGACGCCGGCGGCGCTGGCGTTGTTAAGCGTCATGGGCTGTGATCTTGTACAAGGCTATTTGATATCGCGCCCGTTGCCCCTTCCTGCACTGATGACCTATCTCGGCGAACAGGACCGTCTGGCGGAGACTTTGTCAAACAAGCCTATGTTCCTGCGTTCCGAAAGCTTCTGGAAACGAGCGTGACCCGCAACTTACTCTCCCGGGTACGTCTGCTGTTTATAAGCCTTGTTCTCCTATTGCTGTCGTTTCCTTGTCTGAGTGCAGACTTATCCATTCCTAAAGCCATCGCCCCGAAGCTGGCCGAGGCCAAGCTTCATCTCGTCGAACAGCCGCTTGCTGCCATCCCTCTCGCAAGCGAAATTGAGCGATTTAGCGGCGGTGTAACAGATCCGGCGCAACGAGCCATATTGAGGGGCACGGCAGATTGGTTGCGCGCAGAAGTCGCGCTCCGTACTAGCCGCCTTGATCAGGCCAACTATTTTCTAAAGCGAGGGCAGCAATCTATCGCCCTTCTACGAGAGCCAAGCAAGTTGCGTGGAGACCTGTTGATGTCTCGAGGAACTTTGTTCCTCATGCAAGACAGAGCTGCAGACGCACTTAGTTCGTTTCAGCAGGCATACCGCGTGTTCGAGAAACTTCGCGAACCGCGCAGTCAGTCTATTGCTCTGCAGAATATCGGGGCTCTTTATACTTCGGCGCATGACGGAAATCGAGCTGAAAGATATTACAAGCAGGCGGCTTTGACGTTTAGTAAAGATACCTTGTTGTCACTGTCTTTGCACAATAGTCGAGGAAACATTCTGCTTGATCTCAGGCGGTATCCTGAGGCGGAGGCTGAGTACAAGGCGGCGGCAGGGCTTGCCAAGGACTTGAAAAAACCGATTTTGGAAGCAAGAATATTAGATAATCTCGCGCGCAATCAAATAGAGGCGAATTCTCTGCTAGCTGCTCGTGAGACGCTAAAGCGAGCGTTCACGCTTATCAACGGTGAAGATTCGATTGGACTGACACGGCTATTGAATGCGACGGCAGCAAAGCTTGCACAGAAGCAAGGTGATTTACACGGTGCTGCAGAGCTTATCGGCAACGCATTCAAGGGTGTAGACCTCGAGCGGACCACGCCTGATTACCGAACTCCGCACCTATTTGCGTACAGCATCTATCGGCAACTCGGCGACGATCGCCGCGCGTTGGTGCACCTCGAAGCGTTGAAGCGGCTGAGCGATGAGGCGTCGAAGGTCGCCACCACCAATAGCGCGGCACTGATGGCCGCGCGGTTTGACTATGCCAATCAGGAACTCACCATCCAGCGGCTGCAGACCGAACAATTGCGCAAGGCGGCCGAGGTGCAGCGCACGCTTTTTCTGCTGATCGGTGGCGCTACCATGATCGTGCTCGCGCTGCTCACGCTTGGCCTCGTCACGGTTCGGCGCAGCCGGAACGAAGTGCAGGCGGCCAATGCCGTGCTGGCCGGCACCAATGCGGCGCTGGAGAAGGCGCTGCGCGCGAAAACCGAGTTCCTGGCGACGACCAGCCATGAGATTCGCACTCCGCTGAACGGCATTCTCGGGATGACGCAGGTGATGTTGGTCGATACCGCGCTGGGCGAGGCTGCGCGTGAGCGCATCCAAGTGGTGCATGGCGCGGGGCTGACAATGCGCGCGCTGGTCGACGACATTCTCGATGTGGCGAAAATGGAAACCGGCAACCTGACGGTCGACCCGGTGCCGATGCAGTTCCGCACGCTTGCGGCCGAGGTGGCGCAACTCTGGGCCGAACAAGCCCGGGCTAAGGGTCTTGCCTTCACCCTCGATATCGACGGGGCTCCGGACTGGATTGTCAGCGATCCCGGCCGGTTGCGTCAGGTGATCTTCAACCTGCTTTCCAACGCGATAAAGTTCACAGCGTCCGGCGGAATCGCGCTGCGGGCCCTCGCCACAGCGCCGACAGGGGAGTCTTCCCGCTTGCAGATTTCGGTGCGCGATACGGGCATCGGCATTCCGCCGGAAAAGCTTGAGGAGATTTTCGAATCATTCCGTCAGGCCGATTCCACCACCACCCGTGAATATGGCGGCACCGGGCTAGGGCTGACGATCTGCCGGAACCTCGCCAGAGCTCTGGGTGGGGACATCCAAGTGGCAAGCCAGCCGGGCGAGGGATCAATCTTCACGCTGGACCTCCCGCTGGTGCGTGCGGAAGCGCCCGGGCAGGCACCGGCGCAGGCACTCGATTCTGCACAGATGTTGATCGTCGAACGCAACCCGATCGTGCGCGCGATGCTGCGTCGGCTTTTTGAAGCGCGGGTAGAGATTGTGCATGCCGTAGGCTCGGGCGAAGAAGCGCTCGCAATTGCGAGTGCAACGCCCGGGCTTACGGCGATCGTCATGGATGATGCGGCACTGATAGATGCAGATAAGATAAAGGAAACATTGGAGAAACTGAGAAGTTGTTTGGCGTCGGCGGAAATCACGCTGCTGGTTGGTGCCGCGGATGACGACAAGAAAGCACAGTTTATGGACGCGGGCGCAACGCAGGTGGTAGAAAAGCCGATAGCGGGGGAAAGATTGGTTGCGGTAGCCGTACCTGCGGCTTTGCGCATACCAGATGGTTTGGGGAAAGACCCGCTTGTTTCCCAAGCGGCCTAGGGCGATAATACACCACGAAATGAGATATTCGGTCGCAACACGCGTGGACACCGGGATGGGCAAGGCCCGATGAACATCCTCTTCATCGAGGATGATCCCATGAACCGACGGGTCGTCAAGGACATGCTCGATGTAGCGGGCGCCACGATGGCGGAAGCGGCTTGGGCGGAGGAGGGGCTTGCCCGAATCGACGCTGAAACCTTCGACATCGTTCTGGTCGACCTCCGCATGCCGGGCACGGATGGATTCGAGACGATTCGCCGGATCCGCGGCAGAGGCGATTGCAAGGCGACGCTGCCGATCATCGTCGTGACCGCAGACACCGCGCTGGACCTGCGGGAGCGCTGCCTCGCCACCGGTGCGGACGATGTGCTGTTCAAGCCGGTCGCGATGGATGCTCTGTTCGATTCAATCGGCCGCGTGCTCGCCGGGCGCGAAGGAACGGTGATCGGCTGAGGCGCATTGCCGCTCGCTCATCAGTCTTCGGCGATACGGCTGTGCCGTGCAGTGTCGCGCATCACCACATACACGACCAGCGAAATGCCGATCATCGCCGTGACGTACCAGTAGAATCCGCGCTCCCAGCCCTGATGCTTGAACCACAGGGCGACGGATGGCGCCGTCCCGCCGAACAGGGCATTGGCCAGCGCATAGGGCAGCGCCACTCCCAAGGTGCGGATATGGGCAGGGAACAGCTCCGCCTTCACCACGGCGTTGATCGAGGTGTAGCCGGTGACGATCAGCAGCGCTGCGACCATCAGCCAGAAGGCAGACATGCCGTCGCGAACTCCCTCCATCGCGACGAAGATGGGATAGGTGAACGCCACGCCGAGGATGCCGAAGCCGATCATCAGCGGCTTGCGGCCGATGCGATCGGATAGTGCGCCCGCCAGTGGCTGGACGAGCATGAAGACGAACAGCGCCGCCGTGTTCACCCGCGTGGTCACCGCGTCGGAAAGGCCCGCGGTGTTTCGCAGGAACGTGATCGGATAGATGGTGTAGGCATAGAAGGCGAGCGTGCCGCCGGCGGTGAGCAGCAGCACCAGTCCGGCTTCGCGCGGGTGCTGGCGGAACAGCGTGAAGAAGCCGGACGCCGCCTGGCGATCTCGCTGGGCGAAGCTGGGGGTCTCCGCCAAGCGGCGGCGGAGCCAATAGACCAGCAGCGCCAGCACGCCGCCCAGCGCGAACGGCAGGCGCCACCCCCATTCCCGCAGCGCCGCTTCCGGCATCACCGCCTGCAACCCCAACAGGACGAGCAGCGCGGTAAGCTGCCCCGAGATCAGCGTGACATATTGAAAGCTGGAGAAGAAGCCGCGGTGGCGCCTCCCGGCCATTTCGGAAAGATAGGTGGCGCTGGCACCATATTCGCCGCCGAGCGACAGGCCCTGGAGAAGTCGCGCCACCACCAGCGCCGCGGTCGCGCCCCAGCCGATGCTGTCATAGCCGGGGGTGAGTGCGATCACCAGCGAGCCTGCGCACATCAGCGTCACGGAGAGGCTGAGCCCCGCCTTGCGCCCATGGCGATCGCCATAGACACCCATCAGCCAGCCGCCGATCGGCCGCATGAAGAAGCCGATCGCGAACACGATCCAGGCGTTTAAAGTCTGGGCAGTGCCCGGCGCGAAGTAATGCGGCGCGAGATAAGACGCGAGCGCGGCATAGGCATACCAGTCATACCATTCGACCAGATTGCCGGCGGAGCCGCCCAGGATCGAACGGAGGCGGGTACCGCGATCGAGCGGTGCATCGGAAGCATCGGCCATGCCCGGTCTATAGCAGAGCGTCGCCCGCCGGAAAGGCGCGCGCAGGGGGACGTACCCCTCGGCGAGCGACGCAGACCGCGCGCTTCTAACGCGCGATTCCGATAATTCCCGTTGCCGTGTACCCCGCGTCGACGCTGCCGCTCATCGTCGGCGTCTGCTGGGCAATCTGGGCGGCGCTGTTGTCGCCGAACACGTTGTCGCGGGCGATCGAGACGCCGGACAGGTTCGTCAGGCTGCTGCTATATCCGCTGGCGGTACTATATACCGTCGAGCAGATGGCGGACGGCATCGCCAACTGCGAGATCAGCGTTGCGTATCTGCCGCTGGTGGCGGTGGCCAGGCTGGAGAACACCTCGAAGTGGATGTGCGGCCAGCGCCCGGCATAGCAGCCGGGGAAAATCGTGGTGAAGGTCACCTGGCCGTTTGCATCGGTGACGCCCACGCCGCGCAGATAGCTTTCGTTCGGCAGGTCATAGAGCGAGTATTTGCCGTTCCGATCGCAATGCCAGAGATAGATCGCATAGCCGGCTAGCGGCCCGCAACTGCTGTTCACGTCTACCACGGTAAGCGTGAGAGTGAGCTGGACGCCCGCTGCCACGGTGGTCGAGCTGCCGATGAAACTGGGGCGGATGTCGCTGCGCACGACATTGCTGGCCGTGAGCGCGTTGGATGTGAGGCCCGACGAGGTATTGGTGCCGTCCGCCGGGTAGGGGCCGTTGGTTTCGGTCGGGTCGGCCACGCAGCTGCCGGTCGCTGTTGCCGTCGGAGTGGGCGTGGGCGTGCTGGTGGCGGTGGGTGTCGGCGTGGGCGTGGCGGTGGCCGTCGCGGTGGTGGTGCCGCTGGAGCTGCTGCCGTCGCAGGCGGCGAGCACCACAGCGGTACCCGCGCCGGTGAACCAGCGCAGCGCGCGACGACGGCTGGCAAGCGCGGTCATTGCTTCCAGGTCGTGCAAGAGTCCGTGGTCGTGATGGTCGTTCAAAACAGCCCTCCTGTGATGAAGGCTGAACTGATCGAGCGAGTTTGCTTGCCGATGTCGCCGTTTCGCGGCGTGTTGCGTCAGGTTGCAAGCGGCATCCGGACGCGAACGCGCCCGCCGGCGCCACCCGGCCGATTCGCGAGCGTTACCTCGCCCCCGTGCAGTTCGGTGATCGAACGGACGATGGCGAGCCCGAGGCCGGTGCCGCCCGTCGCCCGGTTTCGCGAGCTTTCACCGCGGACGAACGGCGCGAACAATTGATCGGCGCGCGCGAGATCGAAGCCCGCACCATGATCGTCAACCAGTATCTCGCCATAGCCCTGTCCCACGGTCCACGAGATTTCGGCGGCCTGGCCGTAGCGAATCGCATTTTCGACCAGATTGCCAAACAGCCGCCGCAGCGCCTGCGCGTCTCCCATCACGACCATGCGGGGGCCTGGGTCGACGGTTACGTTTTGCCCGGCGGCGGAAAGATCATCGGCCAGGCTTTCGACAACGCTGCCGAGATCGAGCCGGACCATTTCGCCATGGGCGCGATCATCGCGGTTGAAGCGCAGCGTGGCGGCAAGCATGCCGCGCATCTCTTCGATGTCGGCATTGGCACGATCGCGCGCGGCATCGGGCAATTGTTCGACCCAGAAAGCGAGGCGGGACAACGGGGTGCCGAGATCGTGCGCCATCGCGGCCAGCATCACCGTGCGATTCTCCGCCTGGTGCAGGATGCGGGTCTGCATCGCTTCCATCGCGTGACCCAGATCGCGGATCTCGCGCGGGCCGTGCAGCGGTATCGCTTCGGGAGCGCCCAGCCGCGCGCGCTTCGCCGCCTCGGCCAAACTACGAATCGGCCGCGATATCCGGCGCGCCGCCACCCAGGCCAGCAACGAGAGGATGAACAGCGTGATCAGCATCCATTGCAGGATCGCCAGCCGCCAGCGGCCCAGCGCCGGCGCGCGGCTGATCGATACCACCAGCCAGCCCTTGTCGGTTCGCCGGCCAATGCTGAAGCTGCCATGCACATCCTGATCGGGATCGCGCACCGGCCATTCATAATAACCGCGCACCTGATCGGCGGGGAGCGGGATCAGTGCTGCGATCGACCGATCGCGTGCGGGCGAGGGGCGCTCCTCGCGACGGCCGAAATATTCGTCGGCGGCATAGCGTAGCTGGATGGGATGGCCCGGGTTGCCGGTCGGCGCCCGACCGGTGCGCAGCGCCTCGGCGATCCGCGCGATCGGCACGGGGCTGAAGCCTGGAGGAGGGCCGCGAAACACGATCGCGAACTGCACCAGCATCACCACCGCCGCCGAGGTAATGGCGAACAGCATCATCGGCACGACGATGGAAACGGGCCTGCGGATCACTTGGTCGTGACTTCGGCCACGAACATATAGCCTTCGTTGCGAATGGTGCGGATCAGCTCGTCGTCGCTCGGCCGTGCGAGCTTCTTGCGTAGCCGGCTCATCTGGACGTCGATTGCACGATCAAAATGCTCTGCCTGGGGCCCGCGCGAATGATCGAGCAGCGCGTCGCGCGACAGCACCCGGCGCGGACGCTCCACCAGCGCGATCAACAGGCGGAACTCACCATCGGAAAGGTTGATGAGCACGCCATCGGGATCATAAAGCTGCCGCCCCAGCGGATCCAGCCGCCAGCCGGCGAAGCGAAGAAAGGTGCGCCCCTGCGGCACCGATGCGGCCGGGGCACTGGCGAAGCGGCGGAGCACCGAACGGATGCGGGCGAGCAGCTCTCGCGGATTGGCGGGCTTTGCGACATAATCGTCCGCGCCCATTTCCAGCCCCACGATGCGATCGATATCGTCGCTGAGCACAGAATGGAAGATAACCGCCGGTCGCGCATCCCTGTCCATGGTGCGCAGAATCGACAGGCCGTCTTCGCCCGGCATCATCAGATCGAGAACAATTAGCGCATATTCGTTCTCGGCAAGCGCGGCCCGCATCGTGGTCGCGTCCTCGGCGGTGTCGACCACATAGCCATGCTGCGACAGGAATGCCGCGGTGAGTTCACGGATCCCCGGGTCGTCATCGACAATCAGAAGGCGGGTTTCGAGATCCATGGCGAGGGCTGACTGCATCATGGGTGAGCTTGTGCCGCCAGAATCTATCGAGCGGGTTACAGCCCTGCAATCTGGTGTAATCTACAGCGGCGTTGCTTTGATGCAACAGCGGCGGCTCGCAGCCGGCGGTGCACGCTTTCGCTTGAAGAATCGCCTTCTCGCTGGTAGGAGGCCCGTTCGACGCCGTAACTATGGTTTCGGCGGCCCCTTTCTATTGAGTTTTGATCGGAGTTGTACGGCCTCATGCAAATCATCGTTCGCGACAATAACGTCGACCAGGCGCTGCGGGCGCTCAAGAAGAAGCTGCAGCGTGAAGGCGTGTATCGCGAGATGAAGCTCCGCCGTCACTACGAAAAGCCCAGCGAAAAGCGCGCTCGCGAGCGTGCGGCTGCGGTTCGCCGCGCGCGCAAGCTGGAGCGCAAGCGCGTCGAGCGCGACAGCGCCCGCTAAGCTGCGGTACGACGAGCGCGAATCGCGCTCGTCGTCTTTGTCTATGTTCCATGACGGGGCCGATGCCCCTACCGGAGTCCGATCATGTCGGTTACCGCCGTTCCGCTCCAGCCCGTCAAGGGCAGCTACAAGCTCTGGATCTGGTTGGGGGTGCTGGCGGCGATCGCCGTCGCGTTCGCGCTCGCCTGGGGCGGTACGCGCACCGCGGTGGTCTCCCGCTATGATGCCGACGCCTTCATGGCATGGCACAAAGGCCAGCCAGGCGTGCAGACCACGGCATCGGGGCTGCAATATCAGGTGATCGAGCCCGGCAGTGGCGCCACTCCGGAAGAGCAGGACGGCGTCGTCCTGGAAATCCGCGGCGTGCTGCGCGACGGCAAGGAATTTCAGCCGAAGACGCCGATGCGTTTTCAGCTGGGCCAGCCGATGATCCCCGGCTTCACCGAAGGCGTGAAGCTGATGAAGAAGGGGTCGCACTATCGCTTCTGGCTGCCGCCGAAGCTGGGCTATGGGGCCGAGCCCGGCGCCGCGAACGAGCTGGCGGATCAGGTGCTGATCTTCGACGTGAAGATGGAAGAACTGGTTCCTGCTGCGGTGATCCGTCAGATGATGCAGCAGCAAGGCGCGATGCCGCCGGGTGCTGCCGGCCAATAAGCCGGGACACGACGCAAGATCGAAAAGCCCGCGCGCGGTTCCGCTCGCGGGCTTTTTCGTGCGTATTCAGCTGCTGACGGCCAGGAAGCGCCGCGCGTCGCCATCGATGCACAAGGCAGTCAGCCGGCCGCTGGCATAAGCGCCGGTATCGATGCCGATGCGATTCGGGCGTTCTTCGGGCGCCTCGCTGATGCTGTGTCCATGGACGACCATTACGCCATGATCCGCCCTGCTGGTGAGGAACGGAGCGCGGATCCAGCGCAGGTCCTGCGCCTGCTGGTCTTCGATCGCGACGCCGGGGCGGATGCCGGCATGGACGAACAGATAGTCGCCGAGCGCGACCGTATCGCGCATTTCCCGCATCAGCGCGACGTGAGGTTCTGGGATCGCGTCGCGCAGCCGCTCGACCGCCTCTTCGGGAGTGGTCGCCATCAGGTCTGCCGCCGACAGACCATAGCTTTCGATGCATTCCTGGCCGCCGAATCGCAGCCATTCGCCCAGATGCTCGCTGGCGCCGTCGAGGATGGCCAGCAGCATCTCCTCGTGGTTGCCGGCGAGGATCGTCAGGCCGGGATCGCTCGCCCGCCGGGCGACCAGCAGATCGAGCACGCCGCGTGAATCGGGGCCCCGATCGATCAGGTCGCCCAGGAACACCAGATGGTCGTCACGGCGGGGATCGGCGGTGCGTAGCGCATCGATCTCGTTCAGCAGCCGGACGAGCAGGTCGCGCCGGCCATGCACATCGCCCACCGCGATCGCCCGCACATCCGGCGGCAGTGCAAAGGCACGTGGCGAGCGGGAGCGGAACAGGGAGGAAAGCAGCTTCACGCGCCAGAGGTAGAGCGCAGCGCGCCGGCGGGCAACAAGGGCAGCCCGTGGAGGCGGTTGCTTCCCTCACCGCAAGCGTCTACAGACCGCGCATTCGCAAGGACCCGGTGCAATTCCGGGTGGCTATTCCGGCCGCCGATCCGCCGGACAACAACATGCACCGATATCGATGCGCAGTTCTGCGCCACGTGCTCTGTTGTGGATTTTCAATGACTTTCACCTTTTCTGCCTATCGGCGCCAATGGTTCACCGATGTGGCCAGCGCGCGCCGCGACCTTATGGCCGGCGTCGTCGTCGCTCTCGCGCTCATTCCCGAAGCGATCGGCTTTTCGATCATCGCGGGCGTGGATCCGCGTGTCGGCCTGTACGCCTCGGTCGCGATCGCCATGACGATCGCCCTGATCGGTGGCCGCCCCGGCATGGTCTCTGCCGCTACCGCGGCGGTCGCCGTGCTGGTTGGCCCGCTGGTGCGGGAACATGGCGTCGACTATCTCTTCGCCGCCACCATCCTCATGGGCCTGATCCAGATCGTTGCGGGGCTGCTCCGGCTCGACCTCATCATGCAATTCGTGTCGCGATCGGTGATTACCGGCTTCGTCAACGCGCTGGCGATCCTGATCTTCCTCGCACAGCTGCCCCAGCTGACCAACGTCGGCTGGCAAACCTATGCAATGGTCGCTGGCGGTCTGGCGATCATCTATGGCTTTCCCTGCCTGACCAAGGCGTTACCTTCGCCCCTGGTGGCCATCGTCGTTCTCAGCACGATCAGCATCGGTCTGGGCCTGCCCGTCCATACCGTGGGCGACATGGGGAAGCTGCCCGATGGGCTACCGAGCTTCGTGCTGCCCCAGATCCCGCTGACGTTCGAAACGCTGCGGATCATTCTCCCTTATGCCGTCACGATGGCGGCGGTAGGCCTGCTGGAGTCGCTGCTGACCGCCCAGATCGTCGACGACATGACGGATACCGAAAGCGACAAGCGCCAGGAATGTGCCGGGCAGGGCGGGGCGAACATCGTCTCCGCGCTGTTCGGCGGCATGGGCGGTTGTGCGATGATCGGGCAGTCGGTGATCAACGTCACCTCTGGCGGGCGCAGTCGGCTCTCCACCTTTGCCGCAGGCGCATTTCTGCTGTTCCTGCTCGCTGTGCTGGGGCCGCTGGTCGGACGGATACCGATGGCGGCGCTGGTGGCGGTGATGATCATGGTTTCGATCGGAACTTTCAGCTGGAACTCGATCCCCAACCTGCGCCGGCACCCACCAACATCGTCGGTGGTCATGCTGACCACGGTGGCCGTCGTAGTCGCGACGCAGGATCTGTCGATGGGTGTGCTGGCCGGCGTGCTGCTTTCCGGCATCTTCTTCGCCGGCAAGGTTCAGCGCATGTTTTCGGTCGACCGGGCGGTCTCCAGCGACGGCTTGGACGCAACCTATCGTGTGGCGGGCGAAATCTTCTTCGCTTCGGTCGACCGGTTTACCCGCGCCTTCCACGCGGAGGACCGCGCAAAGCGCGTGCGCATCGACGTGAGCGGCGCGCATTTCTGGGACATCTCCGCCGTCGGCGCCCTCGATAAGATCGTGGCGAGGTTGCGTCGCGACGGACGGGAGGTTGAACTCGTCGGCTTCAATCGTGCCAGTGCGGATCTGGTTGACCGCTTCGCCTTGCACGACAAGACCGGTGTAGCGCTGGGTGCCGTGCCGCACTGATCACGCGTCGAGTCGCACCCTGCCTGCGGCTGAGATGCCGGCGTCGTTATGGCTTGCACGCTCGCCTTCGAATCCCGCGCGGATCAGCGCGGCAATGCGCGCCGCAGCGTTGCCGTCTCCGAACGGATTGTGGGCCTTCGCCATGGCGGCATAAGCCGCCGGATCGTCCAGCAGCCGGGTGACTTCCCGGTGGATGCGATCGGTGCAGGTGCCCACCAGGCGCGCGGTACCCGCAGCAAGGCCTTCGGCGCGCTCCGTCGTGTCGCGGAGGACGAGCAGCGGCTTGCCCAGGGCCGGGGCCTCTTCCTGGACGCCGCCGGAATCACTGAGCACGATGTCCGCCATCTCCAGCGCGCGGACGAAGTGCAGGTAGTCGAGCGGCGCGGTGCGAACGATGCGGGGATGTTCGGGCAGATGGGCATCCAACGCCGCGCCAATCGCCGGATTGGGGTGCACGGGATAGAGAATGGCAATGTCGGGCCGCGCGGCGATGCGCCGCAACGCCGCCGCGATGCCTGCAATTCCTCCGTCGAGATTCTCCCGCCGATGCGTGGTGACCAACACGATCCGCTTGCCGGCGAAACGCCGGGCTGTCGCGTCGAGCCCCGCTGCCAGCGACGGATCGGCCGCGATGCGGCGCCGCATCTCCACCAGCGCATCAATCACCGTGTTGCCGGTGATGTGGATGCGACCGGAAGGGACATTCTCTGCGCGCAGGGCGCTCGCCGCAGCTTCGGTGGGCGCGAAATGCTGATCGGCCAGAGCGCCAATGATTCGGCGGTTCGCCTCCTCAGGCCAAGGGCGATGGAGATCGCCGGAGCGCAGACCGGCCTCGACATGACTCACCGCAATCTTCCGATACTGGGCGGCAAGCGCCCCAGCCATGGCGCTTGCCGTATCGCCCTGGACGATCACGCGGTCGGGACGTGCCTCATCCAGCGCCTCGCCGATGCCGAGGAGCAGTCGCGCGGTAAGCTGATCGAGCGACTGACCGTGCACCATCAGGTTGAGATCAAAGTTCGGTCTTATCCCGGCAATGCCAAGCACTTGATCGAGTAATCCCCGGTGCTGGCCAGTAACACACGTGACGACTTCCAATTCGGGATAGGCGGCTAACGCCCGAATTAGGGGGAAGAGTTTGATCGCTTCGGGCCGCGTGCCAAAGACAATGAACAGCTTTTTTCGTGCCCACCCCATGCAGTCAGCATAACGTAAGCGACGGATGAACGAATAGGCCTTAGCAACCGTTTGCCACATTCGCGGCGTATCGCTATGCCGCACTGCACCCAATTTTCGCTCTGAGGGGGTTATGACGATCAAGCCGCTGCGCAAGGCTGTTTTCCCGGTTGCGGGACTCGGCACCCGATTTCTGCCCGCCACCAAGGCGATGCCGAAGGAGATGCTGCCCGTCGTCGATCGACCGCTGATCCAATATGCGGTGGACGAGGCGATCGAGGCCGGGATCGAGCAGATGATCTTCGTCACCGGTCGCGGCAAGTCCGCGCTCGAGGACCATTTCGACATCGCGTACGAACTGGAAGCGACGATGACCGCGCGCGGAAAGTCGCTTGAGGTGCTCGACGGCACCCGGTTGAAGCCCGGCAACATCGCCTATGTTCGCCAGCAGGAGCCGATGGGCCTGGGCCATGCCGTATGGTGCGCGCGCGACATCGTGGGGGACGAGCCGTTCGCGGTGCTGCTGCCGGACGATTTCATGTTCGGCAAGCCGGGCTGCCTGAAGCAGATGGTGGATGCTTATAACCGCGTCGGCGGCAACCTGATCTGCGCCGAGATCGTGCCGGACGACCAGACGCATCGCTATGGCATCATCACCCCGGGCACGCAGGAAGGCACGCTCACGGAAGTGAAGGGGCTGGTGGAAAAGCCGGCGCCGGGCACCGCGCCGTCGAACCTGTCGGTGATCGGACGCTACATCCTGCAGCCGGAAGTCATGCGGATCCTGGAGAACCAGGGCAAGGGCGCCGGCGGGGAGATCCAGCTGACCGACGCGATGCAGCAGATGATCGGCGACCAGCCGTTCCACGGCGTGACCTTCGAAGGCACGCGCTATGACTGTGGCGACAAGGCCGGCTTCATCACCGCCAACATCGCCGTCGCGCTTTCGCGGCCGGATCTGGCGCCAGCGGTGCGCGATTTTGCCGAGCGTGCGCTCGGTTGAGTCATGGGGCAGGGGCGCCGGCGAACCCGGCGCCCCGCTTCAGTCCCGATACTGTTCCATATACCAGTGGACGAAGGCGGCGACGCCTTCGTTCGGCGCGGTAGAAGGGGCGTAGCCGGTGAGCCTGCGAAGCAGATCGGACGACGCCTCGGTGGCGTGCACATCCCCTGCCTGCATCGGCAGGAAGTTCTTGATTGCTTCCCGCCCCAGCGCTTTTTCGAGCGCGGCGATATAGTCCATCAATGGGGTCGGGCGGCCGGCGCCGATATTGACGATGCGGAAGGGCGCCGCCGGCGACAGGCTGTCGCCTTCCACCGGAACAGTCCCCGGCACGGCATCGATCAGCCGCACGATCGCTTCGGCGAGATCGTCGATGAACGTGAAATCCCGCACCATATTGCCGTTATTGTAAACGTCGATCGGCTCGCCCGCGAGGATCGCGCGGGTGAACTTGAACAGCGCCATGTCCGGCCGGCCCCAAGGCCCATAGACCGTGAAGAAGCGGAAAAATGTCATCGGCGTGCCAAACAGATGGGCATAGCTGTGGCCCATCAGTTCGGTGGCGCCCTTGGTTGCGGCGTAGAGGCTCATCGGCGTCGCGGTGCGCTGCGTTTCGCCGAACGGCATCTCGGTGTTGGCGCCGTACACCGAACTGGTGGAGGCGACGAGCAGGTGACGCACCGGGTGGTGGCGCGCCAATTCGAGCAGATTGAACGTGCCGACAATGTTGGCACCCACATAGCTCGCCGGCTGTTCGATGCTGAACCGCACGCCCGCCTGGGCGGCGAGGTGAATCACCACATCGGGCCGAAACGACTCCCAGGCAGCGGCGAGCGCAGGCTGATCCTCGATCGAGAGCCGGGCCAGCTGGAAGCTTGGGTGGTTGGCCAGAATCGCGTTGCGCGATTCTTTCAGCGCCACGTCGTAATAATCAGAGAAATTGTCGACGCCCAGTACGGTTGCGCCCGCCTGCAGCAGGCGACTGGCGGTGTGAAATCCGATGAAACCTGCCGATCCGGTGACGAGCACGCGCGGGGCGGAAACGGTCGGTTCGGGCATCGTGCGGATTCCTGTCGATTGCTGGCGCGCCAATCGGTAGCCGCGTTCTCCTTACCGGAGCGTTCCCGTGCCGCAAGCAGGGCACCCCGTATCCTTGGGTAGGTGAAGCGTGCGGAAGCGGAGGCCAAGTGCATCGACCAGCAGCAGCTTACCGGCACTATCCTCGCCGAACGGCGCGACCGCGCGGATCACCTCCAGCGCGGCGAGGCTGCCCAGGATACCGGTAAGCGCGCCGAGTACGCCTTGCTCCGAGCAGCTCACGCCTTCCCGCTCCGGATCCGTCCCGACGAAGCAACGGTAACAGGGCTTCTCCGCCTCCCAACCCCGAAAGGTGCCGAGCTGGCCTTCAAATTCGGCGACGGCCGAGGAGACAAGCGGCACGCGCGCCGCGAGCGCAGCATCGGCCACGGCGAGGCGCGTGGCGAAATTGTCGGTGCCGTCCAGCACGACATCATGGCCGGCGATCAACGCCGGGGCCTCGGCCGCAGTCAGGCGCTGGGCATGGGCGGTGACGGCGACGTTCGGGTTGATCCCGGCAACGCGCGCCGCGGCTGTTTCTGCCTTGCCTGCGCCAACATCGGCGGTGGTGAACAACACCTGTCGCTGGAGATTGGAACGATCAACGCGATCGTCGTCGACGATGGTAAGCGCGCCAAGACCGGCGGCGGCAAGATACTGGATCGCAGGCGCGCCAATCCCGCCGGCACCGATCACCAGTACCCGCGCGGCCTTCAGCCTAGCCTGGCCTGCGCCGCCGATTTCGCGAAGGACGATGTGGCGGGCATAGCGCTCAAGCTCCTCGTCGGAGAGCGTCATCTGGGCCAGGTGAAGGTGACGGTGGCGCGATACCATTGATCGGCGGTTGCCATGCGCGGCAGCAGATTGCCGCGCGCGGAAGATGCCACCATTGCTGCGGCATATTGTTCGATGGTCGGGCACTGGACCGCTCGAGGCACCGTGGTGCGGATGCCATCCTGCGCATCGACCAGTACGGCTACGTCCAGGGCGAGCGTCACGCCCGGCCCGATCGCCAGCGGACATTTCCGCGTCGTTACTTCATTGGCAACGAAGGCGAGCATCTCCGGCGTGATAACCGGTGTGGACCGATAGGGAAGCGGCGCAAGCGCGCGCCAATCGATCGTCCGCACTTGGGCGCTGTTCAGCGCCAGTGCCAAGGCAACGGCGGGGATCACCGGCCGGTCGAGCCGAAGCCGCCGGCCCCCCGCGCCGTCTCGTCCAGACTGGTCACTTCGTCCAGCGTGGCGTGCTGGACCGGGGCGGGCACCAATTGCGCGATTCGATCGCCGCGCGCGATGACGAAATCCTCCGCACCAAGATTGGCCAAGATCACCTTGACCTCGCCGCGGTAATCGCTGTCGATCGTGCCCGGCGTGTTGAGGCAAGTGACGCCATGCTTGAGCGCCAGACCGGAGCGCGGGCGCACCTGCACCTCGAAGCCGGCCGGAATGGCCATCGCGAAGCCGGTCGCGACGGCGTGACGACCGCCGGGCGGAAGCGTAACATCCTCTGCAGAGACAACGTCCATGCCGGCGGCGCCGTCGGTGGCATAGCGGGGAAGCGGCAGATTCTCGCCATGGGAGAGGCGTTGGATCGCGATGCGGATCGGCGGCAGCAAGGTCAGCCTTTCATCGGAAGTGCTGCCGCCAACCGCACGGTAGCCGCCAGCACTTCGGGATCGTTGAGCAAATCATGTCCCCGCCCGGGGACGATCCGCAGATCGGTAGCGATGCCGCGAAGCGCAAGGGCCTCCGCATAGGCGCGCGACAGCGCCGGAGGCGTGATCTTGTCGTCAAGGCCGACCAGCACGGCGGCGCGCAGGCCGGGCATCACCCCGCCCGCGGTCTTGAGCGGATCGAGACTGGCGACCGGCGTCGCCCAAGCCGCGCCCTGGCGCTGCTTCTGCATGCCCTTGCGCCATTCGGGCAGCGCGCAGGGGCAGCCGACCAGCACCATCGCGTCGACCAGATCGGGGCGGATGCCGGCGATATCGGCGGCGATCGCCGCACCGCCCGAATCGCCGACCAGGATCAGCCGCGCGGACGCGAAGCGGCGACGCAGGACGCCGAGCGACTCGGCGATCGCGTCGATCCGCTCCTGCGTATAGTCGTCGCCGATACCGAGTCCGGCCTGACCCGGCGAGCGGTTGCCCGCGGCATCGCCATAGCCCGGACGCAGCAGCGCGACGGCGGCGCTGTTGGGAATGCTCTGGGTAGCCGCTTCGGCGAAGCGGTAATGGTCGCTGCGCGATTCCGGTGCGCCATCGCCGTGCAGGACGACGACCAACGTGCGCACCGCGTTCGGAGTCGCGGCGCCGAAATTGCGCGCGTGGAGGTTGAGCGCGGGCTCGACCGTAGCGGCAGTGTGCGTCGTCGCGACGGGCGTGGTGCAGCTGGCGAGCAGGGCGACACCGGCAAGCGCCGGAAGGGCGAACCTAGCAGCGCACGTCCCCCTTCCGCTTGCGGGAGTGGCTGAGGCCTCTCCGCGCTTCTGCCACGTCAGTTCCTTCCCCGACCCCTCCCGCAAGCGGAAGGGGAGCGCAGGCTCGTAGCGTAGAAGAGCCTCAAAGCGCATCGGCGATCCGTTCGGCGAGGCGGCGGGCGACGTCGGCCTTGGACGCCCGCTCCCAGCTTTCGACGCCGGTCGCGGTGACGAGATGGACGGCATTGGCTTCACCCCCCATCACATCGCCCGAAACATCGTTGGCGACAATCCAGTCCGCGTTCTTGCGCGTACGTTTCGCGACGGCATGTTCGATTACTCGTTCGGTTTCCGCCGCGAAGCCCACCACGAGCCGCGGCCGGCGCGATCCCTGCGCCACCCCGGCGAGAATATCAGGATTCTGGGCGAGATGCAGCAGCGGCGCGGCATCCCCCTTCTTCAACTTCTGGGCAGCGGGTTCAACCTGCCAATCGGCTACGGCGGCAACCATGATGGCGGCATCAGCAGGCAGGGCGGCCTCGACGGCGGCTGCCATCTCGCGCGCGGTCTCCACGTTGATCCGGGTGACGCCCGCCGGCGTGGGGAGCGTCACCGGCCCTGCGACCAAGGTCACGCGCGCGCCCAGCACCGCCAGCGCGCCGGCAATGGCGAAGCCCTGCTTCCCCGACGAGCGGTTGGCGATGTAACGCACAGGGTCGATCGGCTCGTGCGTCGGCCCTGCAGTCACGAGAACGTGCTTGCCAGCCAGCCGCTGCACCGGCGAAAGCACCTGCTGGATCGCGGAGAGGATCGCCTCGGGCTCGGGCAGGCGGCCGGGGCCATATTCGCCGCACGCCATGGGACCTTCGTCGGGCTCCAGCACGGTGACGCTATCGGCGCGCAGCTGGGCGACGTTGCGGCGGGTGGCGGCGTGGCTCCACATCCGCACGTTCATCGCTGGGGCAGCGAGCACGGGCTTGTCGGTCGCGAGCAGCAGAGTGGTTGCGAGATCGCTGGCGATGCCGCCGGCCATCCGCGCCAGCAGGTCTGCAGTGGCGGGCGCGACGACGACTAGATCGGCCTGGCGGCTGAGCTGGATGTGACCCATCTCGGCCTCGTCCTTCAGATCCCACAGCGTCGTATAGACCTGATTCTCGGACAGCGCGGCGAGCGTCATCGGCGTCACGAAATGCTGGCCGCCTTCTGTCAGCACGCACGTGACGCCAATCCCGGCCTTGCGGCACAAGCGGACAAGTTCGCAGGCCTTGTAGGCGGCGATGCCCCCGCCGACGATGAGCAGGATGCGCTTCATTGCACCACCGTTGTAACCTTGATCCGGCGTCTGTCGAGCGCGCGGTGCCACAGGTCCGCCAGCGCGTCGGGTAGGAACACTAGGCCGATCAGCGCCACGGGGGCAATCATCAGCGCCCAGTAGAAATTGTCGAGCCGCGCGAAGATCGAGATAGCCGCGCCATAAGCGATCAGCAGCGTGAACGTGCGCAAGCCCAGGGCATCGTCCCAGCTTGCCCAGCCGATCAGCGCAAGGGCGACCAGCAGCGCACCGACTGCTACCGGCAGTGCCTGAAGCGCGGTGGCGGCAAGCAAGGCTTGGAGGAATAAGCCCGGGCCGTTCAGCCCTGTCCAACCCGCCGATGCCGGATCGAGCGGGCCGGTGACACCGGCTACGGCCTGGGCATGCAACACCAGCACGCCGGCGAGCAGAAGCAGCGCGATGATCCATCCCACAGCCTCACGTCGCGCCCGCTCACGCAGGGCAAAGGCGAGCATCACGAGGGCATAGAGCGCGGCCGTTTCCCGAATCAGCATTGCCGCCAAGGCGAGGGCGATCGATTCCAGCGCGCGACCCGGGCGGCGCAGCACAAGCGACAAGGCGACCAGCAGGCCCGCCCAGACTTCGTGGAACAGCACCATGGCAGGCTGGAAGAACGCCAGCATGGAGGCCGCGAGCAGCAGCATCAACACTGCACGTGGAGCGATGCCGGTGAGCGCGACGCCGATGCGCGTCGCCCAGGCAACGGCAGTGGCGGTGGCCAGCGCGAGCAGCAGAGCGATGCTGGCCCAGCCGGGCAGTGCCGCCTGCACGACCGCAAGCGCGGGCAGCCGCACGGTTACGAACGGCGAGAGCGGATAGCCGCCCGCGCGCATCGCATCGCTCGCCGCGACATAATAGCCGTCGCCGCCTTTCATGCTTGCGACGACACGTTCGTACAGCCCGACATCGGTGATGTGATCGCCGCCAGTTTCGGTGCCGGTCAGCGGGGGCACGGCGAGTGCCGTCAGCGATGCAAGCAGGACCAGGATCACCGCGAGCCATGCCAGCCGGGCGCGGCTCCGCGACAGGGCGGCGAAGCGGCTGGGGTGGACGGTCCACACGCGGCGCGTGCGCGGGATCATGCCAGCAGCAGCGTTCCGAGTACGCCGACGGCGGCCGCGAGCAGCGCCACCAGCCCATAGCGCCAGCCGCCGCCGACGCGCACCACCTGGATCTCGCGCAGCGGCGGTTCCGGGGGTGCCCCGCCGGGAGCAGGGAAGCGGCGTTCGATGTTGCGGACCAGCTCCGGCAGTCGGGCGAGGGTCCGCAGATCCTCGATCAGCCGATCGGCGACCTTGGCTTCTGGGCCCAGCTCGGTGCGGATCCATTCGCGGACGAACGGCGCCGAGACGTCCCACAGGTTGATGTCCGGATCGAGCCCGCGCGCGACGCCCTCCACCATCACCATCGTCTTCTGGAGCAGCAGCAGATGCGGCTGCGTCATCATGTCGAAGTCGCGAGTGATCGAGAACAAGCCGTCGAGCATGCCGCCGATCGACATTTCCTTCACCGGCAGGCCGCGCATCGGCTCGCCCACGGCGCGCAGCGCAGTGGCGAACTCGGCGACATTGTGATGCGAGGGGACATAGCCCGCCTCGAAATGGATCTCGGCGACGCGCTTATAGTCGCCGGTGATCAGGCCATAGAGGATCTCGGCCAGCCACACCCGCGCACGCCGGTCGATCCGGCCCATGATGCCGAAGTCGATCGCGGCGATGCGGCCGTCCGGCAGCGCGAACAGATTGCCCTGGTGCATGTCCGCATGGAAAAAGCCCTCGGCGATCGCCTGGCGGAGGAAGGCCTTGATCAGCTTGCCCGCCAGCCCCGGCATGTCATGCCCGGCGCGGACCAGCGCGTCGCGGTCGCTGAGCTTGATGCCGTCGATCCACTCCAGCGTCAGCACCTTGCCGGTGGTGCGCTGCCAGTCGATCTGGGGGACCATGAAGTCCGGCTCGGCGGTCATCGCTTCGGCGAGTTCGGAAGCCGAGGCGGCCTCGCGGCGGAAGTCGAGCTCGCGCACCGTCCAGCGCTTGAAGCTTTCGATCACCAGGCGCGGGCGCAGGCGACGCGCCTCGCCGCCATAGGCCTCGAGCTGGGCGGCGGCCCATTCATAGGTGTCGATCGCGCGGGCGAAGTCGCTCTCGATACCCGGGCGCAGTACCTTCACCGCGACGCGGCGGCCGTCGGTGGTCACCGCACGGTGGACCTGGGCGATCGAAGCGGCGCCGATCGGCTTTTCCTCCACTTCCGCGAACACCGCGGAGAGCGGGCGGCCATAGCTGGTCTCGATCCGCTCGCGGATGATGTCGAAGGGGACGGGGGGCAGCGCGTCCTGCAGGCGAAGCAGGTCGTGCGCGGCTTCCTCGCCGACGAGATCGGGGCGCGTCGCGAGCGTCTGGCCGAGCTTGATCGCGGCCGGGCCGATCGCCTGGAAGGCATCGGCATAGGCGGGAACGGCCGGCACACGGGCGCCCAGCCGGGCGATGCGGGCTAGGCGGCGCACCGGACGCGGCGTGTTGGCGTCGCGCTCGATGCCGCGCAACGCACCGTGGCGCGCGAGGATGCGGCCCCATTTGAGCAGGCGCCAGAGATGGACGGCGGGCGCGGTCATGCCCAGATCCTCCACGGGGAGGATCGAACGGGATCTCCCATCAAATCTTCCAGCCGCTGTGGATCGCGACGAGCCCGCCGAGCAATGGCTCCACCTTGGTCTGCCGGAAGCCCGCTTCGGCGATCATCCGCTCGAAGCTCGGCATGTCGGGGAAGCGGCGGATCGATTCGATCAGGTAGCGATAGCTGTCCTCGTCCTGCGCGAGCAGCTTGCCGAGCTTGGGGACCAGCTTGTGCGAATAGGCGTCGTAGATTTCGGCGAAACCCGGCCACTGGGTGGTCGAGAATTCCAGCACGAAGAAGCGGCCGCCGCGCTTCAATACGCGGTGCGCCTCGCGGAGCGCCTTGGGAATGTCGGTCACGTTGCGGATGCCGAATGCGATCGTATAGGCATCGAAGAAGCGATCGGGGAATTGCAGCGTTTCGGCATTGGCCTCGGTCCACACCAGCCCGTCGATGCCGCGCTGCGCGGCGCGCTCGACGCCAACGGCGAGCATTTCCGGATTGATGTCGGCAACCGTGATCGCGGCGCCGCTCTCGGCCATGCGGAAGGCGATGTCGCCGGTGCCGCCGGCCATGTCGAGGATATGCTCGCCCGCGCGCGGCTTCACCCGACGGACGAAACGGTCCTTCCACAGCCGGTGCATGCCGCCCGACATGGCATCGTTCATCAGGTCGTACTTGCTGGCGACATTCGAGAACACCTCGCCGACGCGGCGGGTCTTGTCCTCAGGGGCGACGTCTTCGTAACCGAAGGAGACGGTATCGGGCATGGGGGTGCCTTAGCCGCACGCGACGGCCAAACCAAGGGGGCTGAGGGGCAGGTGACATTCCGCCCCGCACTTCCTAGCTGTAGGGCCAGATGCCTGAACTTCCCGAAGTAGAAACCACCGTTCGCGGCCTGGCTCCCGTGTTGGAGGGGCAGCGGATCGAGCACGTGCTGCTGAACCGCGCGGACCTGCGCCGCCCGTTCCCGGTGGATCTGGGCCAGCGTCTGACCGGTGCCGCGGTCACCGGCCTTTCGCGGCGCGCGAAATACGGGCTGATCGATACCGATCGCGGCGACACGCTGATCTTCCACCTCGGCATGTCGGGGCGCTGGCGGATCGACCCGGCGGAGCTGGGCAAGCACGACCATGTCGTGATCGAGACCGCGCGACACCGTCTGGCGCTCAACGATCCGCGGCGATTCGGTTCGATCGACCTGGTACCCACGGCGGAGCTGGGCAGCTGGCCCGCGTTCAAGGCGCTGGGGCCGGAGCCTTTAAGCGAGGATTTCACCGCCGCGCATCTCGTAGATGCGTTTCGTGACCGGATCGCGCCGGTTAAGGCGCTGCTGCTCGACCAGCGCGTCGTGGCCGGGCTTGGCAATATCTATGTATGCGAGGCGTTGTTCCTTTCGGGCATTGCCCCCACCAAACCGGCCGGTTCGATCGCGCGGGCCAAGCTGGAGAAGCTGGTGGCATCGGTGCGTGAGGTGCTGGAGGCGGCGATTCGTGCCGGCGGCTCCACCCTGCGCGACTATGCCCGCCCCGATGGCGAGCTGGGCTATTTCGCCAAGGAGTGGCGCGTCTACGGCAGAGAAGGGGCACCGTGCAGTTGCGGCCGGCCGGTGCAGCGCCGCGTAGATTCAGGGCGTTCCACCTTCTATTGCGGCAAATGCCAGCGCTGAAACGGTTGACCCGAATCGCCGGAGCCGTTAAGGGGCGCGTCTTTCCGGCGTGGGCTCGCTTCCGCGCCTCACCCATTTCGAGCAGGAACAAGACCGAATGGCGAATACGCCGCAAGCGAAGAAGCGCATCCGTCGTAACGAGCGCCGTGCAGAGATCAACGGTGCGCGCGTGGGCCGCATCCGCACCTTCGTGAAGAAGGTCGAAGCCGCCCTGACCGCCGGCGACAAGGCGGCCGCTGCCGAAGCGCTCGCCGCTGCGCAGCCGGAAATCGCGCGTGGCGTTGCCAAGGGTGTGCTGCACAAGAACACTGCTGCGCGCAAATTCTCGCGTCTGAACAAGCGTCTTCAAGCGCTCGCATAATCGTAACTGTTTAGTAACATTTACCTCGCCGGACCTTTCCGGCGGGGTTTTTCGCGTTTTCCCGTAGCTGCGCTTGCTTAAAATCTTGGCAACTTAACGACTCGCGGAAATCCGCGAGTCGTTGCGATTCGCAAATCATCGATCTCGCATGCTGCCCGTAAGTTTCGATAATAATTGAGTATTTTGGCAACGCCCACGGATTCCCTAGGGTTCTGGCTGTCAACAAAACTATTTCAGAAACTTTACATCCGGGGGCCTTGCTCGACTCAGTTCGAGCTTCCTAAAACAAGCATCCCGGCTGCAGTGCTGGCCGGGACATCGAGCGCATCGCACGTCCCCGGGGGTATTGCCGGCGGCGATGCGCCTCAGGATTATTTTATTTTTGTCACGCGGGAGTCAGCGATTCCCGTGAAGGAGGGGTGCGTCACTTGACTCAG